>JANLXK010000257.1:0-13919 GCA_031365045.1 Gemmatimonadota bacterium
GTGCCGTGCGCGTGCGCCGCGACCTTGAGCCCCTGGCGGGCGGCCTCTTCCACAATGGCCCGCATCTCCTCATACGAGAGCTGCTGCGCCCCGACGGTGGCGTCGAGCGACAGCACGCCGGCGGTCGCGCAGATCTTGATCACCTTGGCCCCGTGCTTGGCCTGGTAGCGGACGGCGCGGACCACGGCGTCGACCCCGTCGGCGACCCCCTCTTCCGGTCCGAGCTCCATCACCCCGGGGGCCCGCCCGGTCTCGTCGCAGTGCCCGCCGGTGATCCCGATGGCGTGCCCGGCCGGGATGATCCGGGGACCAGGGACGAAGCCGTTGTCGATGGCGTGCATCAGCGAGACGTCGGCGAAGCCGCGGGAACCGACGTCGCGGACGGTGGTGAAGCCCGCCTCGAGAGTGAGCTTGGCGTTCCGCGCGCCCCGGAGCGCGGCGTCGGCGGCGGTCTCGTTCACGGACCGGTTGACCCAGTCCCCTTCGATGTCATCGGTCAGGTGGATATGCGCGTCGATGAGTCCCGGGAGCAGCGTCACATCCCCCAGGTCGATCACCCGGGCTCCGCCCGGGAGCGGGCCGCCGATGCTGGTGATCCGATCACCGGTGATGACGATGACGGCGGGGGACTGGATCCGTCCCGACGCCACGTCCAGCATCCGCGCCGCCTTCAAGACCACTCCCTGCGCGCGCGCCACACTCGGGCCCACCAGCGCCAAGATCAGGGTGAGGATCGCCGTCACCGACATCCGCATCCACTTCATCGTGCTCCCTCCCGCAGGCCTTCGTTGACCGCCCACATTCCTTGCCACACCGCTGCACCGCGATGGTTCTCCCAGTAGTACCAGTCCTGCAACCGAGCCAGGTAGAGGTTGCTTCCGTACGGGAAGCGCCGGCCGGCCGGGCGGGCGGTCATCCATTGCGCCAGGCGGGTGGTGTCGGCGAAGACGCTGTCGGGCGCCTGGCCCGTGGCGGCACCGGCGAGGAAGCCGTCGGTCCAGGCCTGGCGCGACTCCGGGGTCCACTTCTGCCACTCGGTCCAGCCTACCCGCGACCAGGGAAGGGTCCCCTGGAGCGCCACGGCAGTGGTGGCTCCCAGCGCGAATCCCGCCGCCACCGCGCAGGTGAGGAGGAGGTTCCGCTTCATCGTGTCGCCGGTTTGGGGGAGAGGACCATCCGCGGGGCGGTGAGGCCGGCATCGACCTGAAGGCGCACCCACATCCCCGCCGCGCCGTGGCCGGGCACGGCGCAGTAGAAGCGGTAGTTGCCAGCGGGTGCCGCGGTGAAGCGCATCACGTCCTTGCCGCCGCCCGCCTCGACACCGGTCTCGACGTCGCGGGTGTAGGCGCGCTGGATGGCGGCGCCGACGGGACGCAGCGGGGTCGACCCATCATCCAGGATCACCTCGGCGCTGTGCGGCAGCATTCCGTCGTGGTTCTCGAAATTTACCACCACGGTCCACCCGGCCGGGACCACGAGGGTCATCTCCCCGTCCCGGAAGCCGTTGAAGTTGAGCGCGCCGTTGAAGGGCGTGAGCCCGGCCGTGAGGGCGAAGGTGACGCGCTTGGCGACCAGGTCAAAGGCCATCCACTTCGGATCGATGGCTTGAGGGGGGACTGCGTGTTGGGCCTGCACCCCTCTGGCGGAGAGGACGAGAGACGAGAGAAAGAGCGACGAGAAAAGCTGACGCATGGATCGATGGATCTCCAGGGAGTCTGCCAAAAGAAGTGACCGGCGGAGCCCACGTGCGGGGCCCCGCCGGCCAGGTAGTGCCGGGAGGGTCAGCGATGTGCCATCGACGCCTTGGGGAGGCCGAAGACGATCACCGCGTCGCCCAACGGGAAGTTCAACTGGAAGTTACCCCCGCAGGCGACGGCGATGAAGTCCTCGCCATCCATCGTGAAGCCCATCGGGGCCGCGTTGCACCCCGCACCGGCGCTGAACTGCCAGGCCAATTGACCAGTGCGCGAGTTGTACGCGTTGAAGTTGCCGTTCCCTTCGCCGGTGAAGACGAGCCCGCCGGCCGTGGCCAGGGAACCACCCATCATCGGCTGGTCCACCTGCTTCTGCCACGCGATGGCACCGGTCCGCAGGTTCACCGCGCTGAAGAGGCCGTACTGCCGCTCACCGGGGATCGCCACGAAGGCGGAGCCGAGCCAGAGCCGGCCCTTTTCGTACGGAGCATAGTGGGTGATGGAGTTCATCGGCTGGTGGAGCGCCGCCACGAAGCTGTACTGCAGCGTCGGATCGACCGACATCGGGCTCCACTCCGCGCCGCCGTTGGCGCCCGGGAGCATCCGGGTCCCGGCCGCGGTCGGGAGGGCGAACATGTTCTCCTGCGGGACGAACGCGCTGCTGCGCCGGATCAGGTGCCCGTTGGTCGCGTCGAGCACGTAGACCCATCCGGTCTTGCCGGCGTGGATGATCGCCTTCCTGCCACCCACCATCGTGACGATCGGCGGGGAGACGGCATCCAGGTCCCAGACGTCGTGGGGTACGGTCTGGTAGTACCACTTGGTGGCGCCGGTGGTGGCGTCGATGGCCACGACCGCGTCGGTGTAGAGGTTGTCACCGGGGCGGATCGAGCCGTCCAGGTCGGGCGACGGATTGCCGACGGCGACGTAGATCATGTTCAGATCCTTGTCGTAGGCCGGGGTCATCCAGACGCCGCCGCCGCCGCGCTGCCAGGCGTCGGCATTGCGGGCGCTGTCGGCCTTTTCCTGCGTGATGTTGCGGTGCAGGTCGGCGCCATCCGGTGTGGTCGGCGTCCAGGTGCCGAACCAGCCGTTCGGGGCCACGGCGTCGAAGGTCGGGTCGCCGCGCGGGGCGGGGATGCTGTACCAGCGCCACATCTGGCGGCCGGTGGCGGCGTCGTACGCGGTCACGTGACCGCGGATGCCGTACTCGCCGCCGGAGACGCCGACGATCACCATGTTGCCGATCACGAGCGGCGCGTGGGTGATCGAGTAGCCGAAGGTCGGGTCGGCCACCTCGATGTCCCAGGCCACTTCGCCGGTCTTCTTGTCGAACGCCACGAGCCGGGCGTCGAGCGTCCCCATGTAGACGTGGGGACCGTGGATGGCCATCCCGCGGTTGTTCGGGCCGCAGCAGAAGATCGTGGTGCCGAGCCGATGCTCGTAGCGCCAGAGCTGCTTCTTGGTCTTGAGGTCGAAGGCCATCGCCGTGTTGTATGGCGTGGTCACGTACATCACGCCGTTCTCGACCAGCGGCGTCACCTCGAGGGAGCCGAGGCGCGCGGTACCGGTCTGGAACATGAAGCGGGGGGTGAGGCGGGCGACGTTGGTGGCGTTGATGCGGGTGCCGGTGAAATAGCGCTGGTTCCACATGTTGCCGCCGTAGGTGGTCCAGTCGCCGCTGTTGCCCATCATTCCCATGTGGCCGGCCATGGGGCGGGCCGGGCGACGCTGGGCGTCGGCGGCACCGGTCACCAGGGCCAGTCCGGTCAGTACCAGTGACCAGCGATACAGAGTGTGCATATGCTTCATCCTCCAGGGGGGGTACAGGGCTGCGACAGCAGGGACGGGGAGACGGGCCCGCCCGAGGGGCGCAGCATACTCAACGGTCGATCATGCGGGTCCGGGGGTATCCGATGGACTCGCTATGTTGCAGTTCGAACTCGATTTCGTCAAGAGGTACAGGAATGAAGAGATTGCTGGCCTGGGCCGTACTGGCTTGCAGCGGGGGGACCGTATCGAGCCAGAGCCCGCTCCCTGTCTGGGTCCGTCCCGATACCGCCGCCAGGACCGTCACGCTCGACCTGGTCGCCACCCGTCCTGCGGGGGCCGCCGTCGCGACCTTGAACGGGGTCTCCCGCGGTGATCTCCAGGTCGTCGTCCCCCTCGGCTGGACCGTCAAACTCGAGTGGCGGAACGACGATCCGGCCGTGCATTCGTTCATCGTCCAGCAGGAACGGGAGAAGCTTCCCGAGCGGGCCGGCGAACCGGCGTTCCAATACGCCTACGGTCGGAGCCCGGTGGCGGGGATGGGGCCTGGCCGGACGGATCACACCCAGTTCGTGGTGGACCAGGCGGGGTGGTACTGGATCCTCTGCGGGGTGCCGGGCCACGCGATCGGGGGAGAGTACATTTCGTTGAAGGTCGACCGCGCCGCCGCCGTGGTCTCGGTGGTCGCGAAGTAGGTATTGCGTATTGAGTGTTGAGTGTTGGGTCCTTCACCACGCAACACCCAACACCCAACACCCAACACTCAACACCCCCACGGAGTGGCCCGTGCTCCTCGCCCTGATGCTTGCGCTGCAGGACCCGCTCGCCGTGCGGCCCGACACGCTGCACCCCCACCACGACGCGCTGCACTACGACATCACCATTGCGGTGAGCGACACGGGGAACCACTTCGCCGGTGAGGTGACCACCAGCTGGCGGCTGACGTCGCCCGATCCGGTGGTGCTCGAGCTCGACACGGTCTTCCGCGTCGTCCGCGTGCTGATCGACGGGAAGGAGAATACCCGCCTCCATCGGACCCAGTTCGCGGTCGACGGGGGGCTGGTGATCATCCCGCACGGCAAGCAGGCGGGGGAACCGCTCCAGACCCGGGTCCGGTATCACGGGTACCCCCGCGAGGGTCTTGTGATCCGGCGGCAGGGGGACGCGATCACGGTCTTCGCCGACAACTGGCCCGATCGCGCCCACAAGTGGTTCCCCTCGCAGGACCTCCCTGCCGACAAGGCGACGGTCACGCTCCACGTCCAGGCACCGCCGGGGCACCGGGTCATCGCCAACGGGACGCTGCTCCGGGTCGATTCGCTCCCCGGCGGGCGCACCCAGTGGCACTACCAGCTCGACCGCCCCGTCTCGACCTACAACATGGTCCTCGGCATCGCGCGATTCGCGGTGACCACGATGGCGCCCGCCGGGTGCGCGGTGCGCTGCATCCCGCTCACGGTGTGGTCGCTCCCGGGCGACAGCGCCAACGCCCAGATCCCCTTCCGGCGGGCGGGCGACATGATCGACTGGTTCCAGCAGCAGCTGGGGCCCTTCCCGTATCCGAGCCTCGCCCATGTCGAGTCGAGCACCATCTTCGGCGGGATGGAGAACGCCAGCGCGATCTTCTACGACCAGCGCGCGATGGGGAGCGGGCGGATGACAGAGGAGGTCGTGGCGCACGAGACCGCGCACCAGTGGTTCGGCGACGCCGTGACCGAGAGCGACTGGCACCACCTCTGGCTCTCCGAGGGGTTCGCGACCTTCCTCGCGGCGGAGTGGGTCGGGCACGCCGACGGCGACAGCGCGAGGCAGGCGAGCTTCGCCAAGATGCGAGAGACCGTGATCGCCTCACCGGTGACGGAGCGTCCGATCGTCGACCCGGCTGCCACCGACCTGATGGGGCTCCTCAACAGCAACAACTACCCCAAGGGGGCGCTGGTCCTTCGCGCGCTGCAGGGGATGATCGGCGACTCGGCCTTCTGGCGCGGGCTCCGGACCTACCAGGAGCGCTTCCGCGACGGGACGGCGCTCTCGAGCGACTTCGCGGCGGTGATGTCCGAGGCGGCGGGGCGGGACCTGACCTGGTTCTTCCGCGAGTGGCTCACGCAGCCAGGGTACCCGCAGTTCGAAGTGACGAAGGTCTACGACGGGCGCGCCAAGCGGCTTACGCTCACCGTGCGGGAGGTGCAGAAGAACGAGTGGGGGACTTGGACCCTGCCGCAGCTGGCGTTCGGGCTCGACGGGAATGTCCGCCGCGCCGACGTGGCGGGGCGGAGCACGACGGTCGTGTTCGAGCACGTGGCGCGCGACCCTGCGACGATCACCGTCGATCCGGCCGCCCAATGGCTGTTGACGGCAACGATCCGGTGAACGGCGCGCGACCCGCGACCCGCGACCCGCGACTCGCGACCAAGGCTGTTCCGATGACCGTGCACGCGCGCGCCCGCCTGGGCGTCATCACCGCCGCCGCGATCTTCTCCACCGGTGGCGCCGCCATCAAGCTGACCACCCTCTCGGGGGTGCAGGTCGCCTGCTTCCGCTCCGCGATCGCCGCGGTGGCCGTCCTTCTGCTCGCCCCCGAATCACGGCGTGGCTGGACCTGGCGCACCCTCGTGGCGAGCATCGCCTATGCGGCGTGCCTGACCCTCTTCGTGCTGGCCAACAAACTCACCACCAGCGCCAATACGATCTTCCTGCAGGCCGCAGCACCGCTCTATCTCCTGCTGCTCGGCCCCTGGCTCCTCAAGGAACGGGTCAAGCAGGCGGACCTCATTGTTCTCGGCGCGATGGCCGCCGGCCTCGGCCTCGTCTTCCTCGGCACTGAGCCTCCCGTCCGCACCGCCCCGAACCCGGGGCTCGGGAATCTCCTCGCATTGCTGAGCGGCGTGGCGTGGGCCTTCCTGGTGATCGGGCTCCGCTGGCTCGGCAGTGCGGAGGCCGACGCAGGGCACGAGGCTCCGTCCCCGACCACCGCGGTGGTCCTCGGCAACCTGATCGCCGCGGCGGTGAACCTCCCGTTCGCACTTCCTCTGCTTTCGTTCACGGCGGTCGACGTCGTCACGGTCCTCTTTCTCGGGGTCGTGCAGATCGGGATCGCCTATCTTTTGCTGAGCCGAGCGCTGAAGCGGGTGGGGGCGCTGGAAGCATCGCTGTTGCTGATGGTGGAGCCGGCGCTTAATCCCCTCTGGTCGTGGCTGGTGCACGGCGAGGCGCCCGGTCCCTGGTCGCTGGCGGGGGGAGGGATGATCCTCGGCGCGACCCTGCTCAAGAGCATCCTCGACAATCGACCCGAACTGCCGGTGGCGACGTGACCCTGTTGGTGGAGACGGTGCGGGTGAAGAATGGAAAGGCGCCGCTCTGGCCTTATCACCTCGTGCGATTGGCGCGGAGCGCCAAGGCGGTCGGGCTTCCGATGCCGACGCTGGTGGTGCCGGCCGGCGGCGAGGATCGGATCCTGCGGTACGCTGTCCGCCCGGATGGCTTCTCCCTGGTGGAGCGCCCCACTGGACCCACGACGCTGGTCAAACTCGGCGTCGCGACCGTTCCGCACGCACCCTATCGCCACAAGACCGACGACCGGGCCCAGTTCGACCAGGCGCTCGAAGAGGCGAAGGGGCGGGGGGAGGAGGACGCGATCCTGCTCAACCAGGGGAGCGTGGCGGAGTGCGCGATCTGGAGCTGCTTCTGGTGGGAAGGGCCGAAGCTCGCCGCGCCCCCCCTGGGCATCGGGATCCTGCCGAGCGTGGCGCGGGCGCGGCTGAACGAGCTGGGGGGGGGGATCGTGGCGGGGCGGGTGACGCCGGAGGAGTTCCGCGCCCGCGGCGGATTCTTGGCGAACGCGGCACGGGGGGTGGTAGGCGTGGAGGGGGTGGCCGACTCGCCGGGGACGGTGTTTTTGCGGACGCGGTTCTGGTAGAGGGGAGAGACGTACTGGGTATTGGGTATTGGGTACTGGGTGCTGGGTGCTGGGTGCTTAGGGCAACATACGGGCTACTGCTGCTCGGGCTCCGGAATCTCCGGAGGGCCAGGACGGTCGGCAGATCGCGCGGAACTGGCTGGAGATCCTTTGGCCGCTGAAGCGACCTCAGGATGACAGCCGGGTGTGAGAATCCGCCGCTTCGCGGGTCGGTCGTCCTGCGGGGTGCGCGATCGACCCCGCCCAATGTCATCCTGAGGGCCCTTCAGGGCCCGAAGGATCTCCGGACCGCCCCCTGGAGATCGTCGTCCTGGACTCAGGTCCGCCCCCGTCTCCCGTTGAAAAAGCGCTGTTCTGTGGCTAGTTTCTACCTCCCCGCAAGGGGTTATGGTGCTTGTAGCTCAATCGGTTAGAGCGCCGGTCTGTGGCACCGGAGGTTGCGGGTTCAATTCCCGTCAGGCACCCTGTCAGGCGCACGGTCGTGCGGTCGCACAGACGCACGGAAGGTCCCGCGGACCAAGGACCACTGGGCGCCCGCGCGACGGTGCGACCGTGCGCCGACGAAGGTCCGTAGCTCAATTGGTAGAGCACCGGTCTCCAAAACCGGGGGTTGCAGGTTCGATTCCTGCCGGGCCTGTTGATTAAGGGGCGGGGGCTCCTTATGTTCCCGCCCCGCGACGTGCGCGGCGCTATCGTCTAGTGGCCTAGGACACAGCCCTCTCAAGGCTGGTACACGGGTTCGAATCCCGTTAGCGCTATCGGCGATCCCCACTGGGATCCTGGCCCCATCGTCTAGCGGCTAGGACGAGACCCTTTCAAGGTCTAGAGACGGGTTCGATTCCCGTTGGGGCTACTTTGTGCGCCGCCATAGCTCAACTGGCAGAGCAGGGGACTCTTAATCCCAAGGTTGAAGGTTCGATTCCTTCTGGCGGCACTCGCGGGCTCTCGGTACGAGGGCCCGCATTCCATTACATGCTGGGTGAGACGAAAGGAGACGAAAGGAGGCGAAAGGAGACGGAAGGAGACGGGAGGGCGAGACTCTCTCATCACCGCTGGTGGCGGCGGCGGCGGCACGACGCAGGGGACCTCAAGACTGGCGGTTCCGGTCGACGACGATCATTGGCCGGATGCGCACACACAACAGGGGAGTGAGGTCCCGATCCGGGCCTCTCTCCCCTCGACCGCCACTATCCAAGGCCGTTCCTGCCTGGGTGGCGGGGGTCGCGCGCATCCTCCGGATCGAGGCCGGTGATGCGTCGGTCCATCGCCTACTTGGTGCAGGCGGAGTTGGCCACCTGGTGGTTGTAGGAGATCCGATCCCCGTGCCGGCGGTGGGCGTCGACGGCGGGCCGGCCGACGTGCTTCCACTTCGGCTTCTTGTTGCCGTGACAGATCCAGATCTCGTTGGAGCTGTTGCCCGAGGCGCCGGGAGCGAGTCCGATGGCGGTGGTGGTGCCGTTCGGGGTCGTGGTCGTGGTGGCGGCACAACCGAGGAGCGCGGCGAGCGCGAGGGCGAGCGTGAGGCGGGACATGAGACCTTCCGTATCGAGGGAACTGCTCAGTGGGGCCCCGGCGAACCTTGCGAGCGCGCGCGACCGCGCACGATCTCGACCCGGAGTTCGACCCACCCTGCCATCTGAAGGTAACGGAGTCGCCTGTCAGCGCTCGTGCAGCAGCGCCTTCTTGGCGGCGAGGAGGGCCCGGCGCTGGGCGGTGGGAACTTTGGGATAGGCGAGATCGAGCCCGGCCAGCGTGTCGACCACCGCCGCCGCCACCACCATCTGGGTGAACCACTTGTGGTCGGCCGGAACCACATACCAAGGCGCGTCGTCGGTGGCGGTGTTCCGGATCATCTGCTCGTACGCCTTCATGTACTCCTTCCAGAGCGACCGCTCCTTCAGGTCCCCGACGTTGAACTTCCAGTTCTTCTCCGGCCGGTCGATCCGCTCGACGAAGCGCCGCTTCTGCTCCTCGCGCGAGACGTGCAGGAAGAACTTGGTGACCCGGGTGCCGTTTTCCTGCAGGTGCCGCTCGAACCGGCGGATCTGGCGGAACCGCTCGTCCCAGAGATCGTCGGTGACGGTGCCGGCCGGGAGCCGCTGTGCGTCGAGGTACTCGGGGTGCACCCGCACCACCAGGACCTCCTCGTAGTACGAACGGTTGAAGATCCCGATCCGCCCCCGCTCGGGCAACTCCCGCTGGCAGCGCCAGAGATAGTCGTGGTCGAGCTCCACGGCCGACGGCGCCTTGAACGAGGCGACCTGGCAGCCCTGCGGGTTGACCCCGGACATCACGTGCTTGATGACGCTGTCCTTTCCCGCCGCGTCCATCGCCTGAACGATGAAGAGGGCGGCCCACCGGTCCTCGGCGTAGAGCATCTCCTGCAGCGCCGCGAGCGCCTCCCCCCCTTCCTTCCGTGCCGACTCAGCGGCCTCCTGGTCCGGGACAGCAAGCGACCCCGTATCACCGGGGTCGAAGTCCTTCAATCGAAAGCCGTCACCCTTCGTGATGCGATAGGGACGCGAGATCTTCCGCGCGCGGGCGATGACCGACGCGAGCTTCATCGCGCCGGGACGAGGCCTTGTTCCTTGAGCCACCCCACCAGGGCCTTCTGGAGGTCGAGCTCGGCCTGTCCGTGCGTGTGCAGCATCACCGGCCAGCGGCGGGCCGGTCCCATCAGGTACCACATCGGCGGCACGGCGATCTCGCCCTTCCGTTCGTTGGCGGGTTGCGCGTCGTACGAGACGAAGTGGAAATCGCGTCCGGCATGCTGCACGTGCTGCTGTTCGACCTTATAGGTGCTCACGCGGTTCTCAGGGCTGGAGAGGGGTGAGTGCGGGATGGCCCGCTGACCCTGTAATCTAACCGGGGTGCACCGGATTCCTTGCATATCGGCCGCCGAGGCCGACCGCGACGAGCACCGCAAGGACGGCCAGCCCCCCCAGGGCGAGGGCCGGCTGGGTGGCGACCACCAGCGTGAGGATGCCGACATACATCAGCGCGACGATGAGCGGGAGCCAGGGGTACCAGGGGACCCGGAAGGGACGGGAGGCGTCAGGGGCATTGCGCCGCAGCTGGAAGAGCGCGAGGACCACCGCACCGTCGATCACCAACGATACGAACGTCAACGTCCGTATGAGCCACTCCACCGAACCGGTGGTCGACAGCACGAAGACCAGCCCGATGGAGAAGAAAAGCCCGGAGCGCGGAGTGCCGCGCGCATCGAGTGCCAGGAAGGTCGCTGGCGCCAGCCGGTCGCGGGCCAGTCCGAAGGCGATCCGTGGCATGGAAATGAAATTGACGTTGAGGCTCCCCAGGAGGAGCAGGAGGCCGCCGATGGTGAGCACCACGGCCGCCTGGTCACCGAGCGCCACCCGGAGCGCGTCGCGCGCGACGAAATCGGAACCCGCCATCTGGGCCGGCGTGAGCACGTGCAGGAAGCCCGCGTTGAGAGCGAGATAGAGGAGGGCGATGGCGGTGCTCCCGCCGAGGAGGATCCGTGGCATCGCACGCGCCGGATCGCGAAGCTCCTCGGTCATCTTCACGATGTCCTCCCACCCGTAGTAGGTGTACCAGATCGACTGGTACGCCAGCGCGAATGCCAGCCAGGTCACGCTCCCTCCGCTTGGCCGAAGCGGCTCATGCCAGGAGGCACCGGCACCGTACCTGAAGCAGAGACCGACGACCCCGACGAGGAAGAGCCCTTTCAGCAGCGAGGCCCAGTTCTGGACGAGGGCGGTGGTGCGGAGGCCGCGGAGATGGAGGGGGAGGTAGCAGAGGACCGCGATGCCGGTGAGGAGCCGGGGGTCGCCGCCGACGAGCGAGGCGAGGTACGCACCGATCACTACCGCCTTGGCGGAGGCAGTGAAAGAGCGCTGTCCCAGGATCTCCGCGCTGCCGACCACGAACCCCGCCAGATCGCCGAAGGCGGCCCGGGCGTACACATATTTCCCGCCCGCTTGCGGGAGCTGCCCCGCCAGCTCGGCGAAGACCAGCGTGCTCAGCGCGACCATCACCCCGCCGAGCAGCCAGACGAGGAGGATGAGCCAGGGGGACGGGAGATATCCGGCGATGAGGCCCGGCGTGCGCAGGATCCCGACGCCGATCGTCAGGCCCACCAACATCGCGAACCCTTCGCGGAAACCGAGGATCGGTCGGAGGTGCGGCTGGGTCACCGGGCGCCCAGGGAAATGGGCACGAGGGAGAGGGGCGCTTGCAGGAGCCGGTACCGACCACAATGTTGGGGGAGCACGATTCCCTTTCTGGAGGTCACGATGCGGATCAAGGACTTCGTACTGGGCCTGGCCGTCACCTGTGCCGCGGCCTGCGGCTCGTCATCCACCGGCGAAGGAACGGTGGATCCCATCACCGGGACGTGGGCCGGCAAGTTCGACAATGGGATCTCGATCAGCGTGCCCCTGGTCCTGACCGATTCGACGATCAGCGGTACCTTCAACACCGGCGATTCGCAGGGGACCGTCGGCGGGATCTACTCCAGCGCCACGTTCACGATCCAGCTCGCCGCCACCAGCGGCACCCAGCGGACCCTCTCGAACCAGCAGTTGATCAACGCCCAGAAGCGGGTCACCGCGCACTGGGCCGACACCGGTGGCCTGAGCGGAGAGATGTGCCTGGCGGCACCCGGCTCGACGCCCTGCCCCTGACCACGCGGGTCGCTCCTACACCCGGAGACCGCCGATCCACGCACCGAGGAGCGCGATCACCGGCATCACCGTCATCAGAGTGAGCTGGTACCACCGCGGCTGCAGACCACGCGCCTGCCGCATCGAGGCGACACTCATCAGGACCATCAGCATGGCCAAGGCCCCACCATGCACCAGCGGGTCGTGGCCCGCGATGCGCGCCGTGAGCGCACCGCCGAGGAAGGCGGCGGCGGCGCTGCAGCCAAGATTGGTGACGAGGTAGGTGCGGGGGAGGGGGGTGCCGGGCGTGGCCGTCGCGCGCATCCCGCCGGGGACCATCAGGGCGGCGGCGAGCGCGGTGGTGACTATCACGAGGACGGCCATGGCGGCGAAGCCGCCGAGGACGGCGAGGAAGCTGTGGAGCACGGGGGGCTCGAAACGGGGACCCCCAAAGCTACGCGCTCCGGGCGCTCCGGCCACTCCCGGCTATCGGTGACGCCAGATCCGCACCACGCAGGTGCGGAGGCTCAGGTCAGACGGCCCCGTTGGCGACCGCGCGCACAATGTCGCTGGTCGAGATGACGCCGAGGAGACGGTCCTCGGTGGTGACGAACAGTCGATGGACGCCGGCATAGTGCATGTGACGTGCCGCCTCACGCACCTCGGCCGAGGGGCCGATCGTGTAGGGGCGGGGGCCCATCACGTCCCGGACCGATGTCTGAGTGAAGAGTGCAGTCCGGCCCTTCTCATTGTCCATCGCCGCCTCAGCCGCGATGATGTCGCTGCTGGAGATGACCCCGACCATCCGGCCCTCCTTGTCGACGACCGGAAGCCCGGAGACGTGCGCGGTGGCAAGGGCCGAGACCGTCTCCTTGATCGTGGCGTCAGGACGGACCGACACGATGTCCACCTGCATCAAGTCACCGATGTGCATCGTGGGGGATCCGGGCGGGAGATGGTGACAACTTCACCTCCCGGCCGTGAGCGCGGTACGAAACGCTGATGAAGGATCGCTCACAGTACCCCGCACCTGCGGTCAGCGGTCGAGGAAGGGGAGAAACTCGCGCCACGGTCCCACCGTTTCGCGATAGCGCTTCCCCAGCACCCGGGCGATCTGGGCGAGGTGACCCAGGTCGTGGGCGACCCAGGTCGCGAGGAGCTGGCCGAGGGTCACGGGACCGAGCGCGGGGTGGAGTCCCGGGCGGTCGAGGTCGGCCGGGGTGAGTCGGAGGGCTGCGAGACGTGCCAGGCTCGAGGTCCGCAGGGTGGCGAAAGTGTCGAGCAGTTCCGCCAGTGACCGACCGGTACCGTCGCGGAGCATCGCCTCGCGGTCGAATGGCACGAAGGGGAGGTCGGCGCCGCGCGCCAAGATGTGTTCGGTGCGGGTGATCCAGTCGGTGCGCTCACCCTGGATCAGGTGCCCCACGATGTCATAGGGGCTCCAGGTGCCGGGGCCTTCGGTCGCGGTTATCCACGGCTCCGGGAGGCCGGAGAGCAGGGCGCGAAGCGTCGCAGGGGTCCGCTCGAGGAGAGGGACCCCCTCGTCGAACTGGAACGGCGTCAGCGGGTCGGCCAGGCGCCGCTCGACGAGGTCCCAGCGGTTGCCATAGAGGTCGGTAAAGACGGCGACCTTGCCGTACACCTCTTCCCGTGGCGGCTCGACGAAGGTCACGCCGCGCGCAGTGAACGCGGCGTGGTCGCGGGCGAAGTCGTCGGTATCGAGGAAGAAGGCGATGCGTCCGCCGGTCTGGTCGCCGGCGTGTGCGGCCTGTGCCGGGGTCGCGGCGCGCGCCAGGAGGAGTGCGGTCCCGCCCTTCGTCGGTGCGACGCGCACCCACCGCTTGGTGTCGCTCAGGCGGGTGTCCTCGCGGAGCGCGAAGCCGAGCACGTTGGTGA
>JANLXK010000309.1:0-1034 GCA_031365045.1 Gemmatimonadota bacterium
CGGCGGTGCACTCCCTCTTCATGGCACTCAAGCCCGGGGATCGCGTCATCCTTCCGAACGACGTCTATCATGGTGTCCGGACCCTCCTCCTCGACCAGTTCGCCTCCTGGGGGCTCCAGGCCAGCTTCGCCGACCTTTGGGATGAGCGCGCCACCGCCGACGCCCTCAAGGGGGGCGCCCGACTCATCTGGGCCGAGACGCCGAGCAATCCCTTGCTCCGGATCACCGACATCGAGCGCCTCGCCGGCCAGGCGAAGAAGGCGGGCGCGACGCTCGCGGTCGACAACACCCTGGCCACACCAGTGCTGCAGCAGCCGTTGGCGCTCGGCGCCCACCTCGTGATGCACTCCACCACCAAGTACCTCTCCGGCCACGGCGACGTGGTCGGGGGAGCGCTCATCACTCGCGAAGCGGACGAGCTCTTCGAGCGGATCGTCAAGGTCCAGAGCATCGCAGGCGGGCTGCAGTCCCCCTTCGACGCCTGGCTCGTGCTCCGCGGTATCCGGAGCCTCAGTGCCCGGATGCGGATGCACTGCGACAACGCCCAGCTGGTGGCCGAATTCCTGAGCGCGCGCCAGGGGGTCACGGCGGTGCACTACCCGGGGTTGCAGGCGCACCCCGGGTACGACGTGGCGATGCGCCAGATGCGCGACACCGGCGGGATGCTCTCCATCCAGGTCGCTGGCGGCGCCGCGGCCGCCATGCGCGTGACCGCCCGCGTTCAGCTCTTCACCCGCGCCACCAGCCTCGGCAGCACCGAGAGCCTCATCGAGCATCGCCGGTCGGTCGAGGGGCCACACTCGACGACCCCGGACGACCTGCTGCGGCTCTCGATCGGGCTGGAGCATCCGGCGGATCTCATCGAGGATCTGGATCAGGCCCTTAGCTGATTGAGACGGGAGGAGACGAGAGGAGACGAAAGGAGTCGTTGATTGCGACCTACCTCTCGACTCCACCCGCCTCCTCTTGTCTCCTCCCGTCTCCTCCCGTCTCCTTCCGTCTCCTCCCGTCTCCTCCCGGCTCCTCCCGGCTAC
>JANLXK010000310.1:0-1021 GCA_031365045.1 Gemmatimonadota bacterium
GATGGCCGACGCCGACGCGCTGCTGCTGGAGGACTACAACAAGGGGGCCCTCACCCCCGAGGTGATCAAGGCGGCGATGGAAGCGGCGCGGCGCCGAGCAGTGCCGGTGATCGTGGATCCCAAGTTCCGCTACTTCTTCGACTACGCCGGGGCGAGCGTCTTCAAGCCCAACCGGCGGGAACTCGAGCAGGCGATGGGAGCCACGATGGACCTCGAGCACCCCGACGCCCTCACCGCGGCGCGGGAGAAGCTCAAGGTGGACAACCTGCTGCTGACCCTGAGCGCCGAGGGGATGCTGCTGGTGGGCAAGGATGGCACGATGACCGCGATCCCGAGCTTGGCGCGGGAGGTGTTCGACGTCTCAGGCGCCGGCGACACCGTCACCGCCTGGGTCGGTACCGCCCTCGCCGCCGGCGCCACGGTGCTCGAAGCGGCCCACCTCGGCAACTACGCCGCCGGGATCGAGGTCGGAAAGCGCGGCGTGGCCACAGTGAGCCCGGACGAAGTCCTCCAGGTGCACGAGGAGAGCCACGACCAGATCGGGAGGCTGCGGCGGGGTGGACTGATCTAGCGCAGAGGCGCAGGGACGCAGAGGCGCAGGTGAACGCCGCTCCCGGGCGTGACCCGCGAAGCGGCGTTTTCTATTGTTGCGGGGTGTCATCCTGAGGCCCCTTCAGGGGACGAAGGATCTACTCGATTCAGCTCCGTCGCCGTGATCACGAGGACCGGGAAACGTCGGCTAGATCCTTCGGGGGCTGAAGCCCCCTCAGGATGACGGAGCGCGAAATACGATCCGCGGCTTCGCCGGCAGAGGTCGGGCGGCCCCTGTATGGTCTCCTCCGTTCGATGGGCAGTGAGAGCTCACCCACCTTGCCCAAGTGGCACCGGTTTGCCACATTGAATCCATGACTCCCAAGGCCCTGCTGGATCAGATCAACCAATTGCCCGTCGACCAGCGCATCAAGCTGGTCGAGGACATCTGGGACAGCATCGCGGTCACTCCCGAGTCCGTCCCCGTTCC
>JANLXK010000320.1:0-1797 GCA_031365045.1 Gemmatimonadota bacterium
TGCGCGGTGGTCTTCATCAACCAGCTGCGTGAGAAGATCGGGGTGATGTTCGGCAATCCAGAAACGACCACCGGCGGCAAGGCGCTCAAGTTCTACGCCTCGCTCCGGCTCGACATCCGCCGGGTCGGTCCGGTGAAGGAGCGCGAGGTGGTCATCGGCAACCACGTGCGGGTCAAGGTGGTGAAGAACAAGGTGGCGCCGCCGTTCAAGCAGGCGGAGTTCGACATCATGTTCGACGAGGGGATCAGCCACAGCTCGCTGGTGGTGGACATCGCCTCGGAGGCGAACATCATCCAGAAGTCGGGCGCCTGGTACAGCTACGGCGACCAGCGCATCGGCCAGGGACGTGAGAACGCCAAGATGTTCCTCAAGGACAACCCGGTGATGATGGCCGAGGTGGAGGTGAAGGTGAAGGAGTTCCTGGGGATGAAGAATGCGCCGGGCGGGGCCGCGGCGGGCGGGGGCGGGGGCGGGGTCGCGGTGGTGGACGCAGGGGAGGGGGAGGAATAGCGAGGAGCGCCTAGCGCCTAGCGAGGACAGGGACGGATCCGATACGTGATGACGTGGAAAGAAGCGCCTAGCGCCTAGCGAGGGCAGGGACGGATTCGATAAGTGATGATGTGGAAAGAATCGCCTAGCGCCAAGAGCCTAGCGAGACCAAGGAGAGATCAGATGCGTGATGACGTAGAAGAACTCACAATTGCCCTCGCTAGGCGCTAGGCGCTTCTCGCTATGTTGAAATGGACCTCCCCCCCCAAAGTCCGCGAACCGGCCGTCATCCCAGGGGCCGGCCGGATCACCGCCGTGGAACCCGATCCGCGGCGGAAGGGGGCAGTGCGCATCTACTGCGACGGGGAACATCGCTGGACCACGGCGCTGGTCGACGTGGAGGACCTCCGGGTCGGAGTAGCGGCCTCCGAAGCCGATCTGGCCCACCTCGAGCAGGCCGCCGACACCGAAGGCTCGCTCCGCTCGGCGCTCCGGCACCTGACCAGGAGAGCGTTCGCGCGCGCGGATCTGGACCGCCGGCTCCGGCGGAAAGGCCATCCGCCGGAAGCGGTCGCGACCGCGCTCGAGCGGCTCACCGTCCAAGGTCTGCTCGACGATGTCGCCTTCGCGCGCGGATACGTCGAGACCCGCGCGATCCGCGGGCGCGGCCCGATGCGGGTCCAGCGCGACCTGATGGCGATGGGCGTGGAGCGGGGCGTGGTCGATCGCGCGCTCGAGAGCGCCTGGCCCGCGAGCATCCCGCCCGAAGAGCTGGCGCGGACCTTGGCCGCCAAGCGGCTGAAGCAGCTGGGGAGCGGGGTGCCGCGGCAGGCGCTGCGAAGGAGACTGGTGCAGTACCTTGGCCGGCGCGGATTCGGCGGGAGCGTGGCGGGGAAGGTGGTGAGTGAGGTGCTGGGTAGGTGACCCCTCACCCCCTGTCCCCCTCCCCCTGTCGGGGGAGGGGGGACCCAAGAGCAGTTCTGGCCGACCGAACGATCATTTCCAGCCGCTCGGCCGACACTTCATGGTTCGGAACCCTGACGATCATCAACCCGAGTTTGCTAAGATGCTTGTCACGGGCATCGTCGTATTCCCTAGAGGCAGGTTGGTCGTGGACCCCGCCGTCCAGCTCGATGACCAGGCGCAATGGAGCACAGAAGAAGTCGACGATGAATCCGTCGATCACCTGCTGACGCCGAAAGCAGCACCCTTCCGCCCGATACTCCCGCAAGAGGGTCCACGCTCGCTTCTCGCTCGGCGTCGCCTCTCGACGCAGCTGTTTTGCGCGATCCCGCTTGGCGGGCCAGG
>JANLXK010000361.1:0-1124 GCA_031365045.1 Gemmatimonadota bacterium
TGGCGGTGGAGGATATCGGCCTTGCCGACCCGCAGGCGCTGCAGGTGGCGCTGGCGGCGAAGGAGACTTTCCAATTCCTCGGGAGCCCCGAGGGGGAGCTGGCGCTGGCGCAGGCGGCGGTCTATCTCGCGACCGCGCCGAAGTCGAACCGGGTGTACGTGGCGTGGGGCGAGGCAATGAAGGCCGCGGCTGACACCCCCGCGGCCCCCGTCCCGCTCCACGTCCGCAATGCGCCGACCGGCCTGATGAAGGACCTCGGCTACGGCAAGGGGTATCAGTACGCCCACGACGCCAAGACCGGGTACATCCCGCAGGAGTACTTCCCGGAGGCGGTGAAGGAGCGGGAGTTTTATGTGCCGAGCGATTTCGGGTTCGAGAAGAAGATCCGGGAGCGGCTGAAGTGGTGGGCGGAGCAGGGGCGGCGGGTAGACGAGTAGGCGGGTGGGCGGGTAGGTGAGAAGGCGGACACAGCAAGGAACTGTCCCGAGCGGGAGCGAGGGACGGTTCCTGCTTGTGTACAGCCGCGGCTCCGCCCGGCTTGCCGAGGTACGACCGGTTAGGTTCCAGAGATGCGCCGACTCCTCCTTGCTACCGCCTGCGCCGCCGCGACGCTTACCGGCTGCGCCACGCTCAATGCCTGGACCAATCTTCAGTCCCCCCAGGTCGAGGTCGCCGCGATCAAAGTCGTGAGCATCGGGCTCACGAGCGGAACTTTCGATGTGACGCTCCGGGTCAACAACCCGAACAGCGTGACGCTCGACGGCACCGGGCTCACCGCGACGATCGACGCGAAGGGGAACCGGTTCGCGCAGGTCGACCTGAGCAACGCCTTCACCCTTCCGAAGGGGGAGGGGATCTCGCTCGTCGTGCCGGTGCTGGTCCAGTGGAGCGGGGCCACCGCCGCGGTCCGCGAGCTGATCGGGGCCGGCTCGGTGCCGTACACCATCGGGGGGCGGGTGACGGTGGATACCCCCATCGGTGCGCGCGGGCTCGATTTCAGCACGTCGGGGACGGTGAGCGTGGTGCGTTAGGCTTCAAGAAGGACCGTCCCGTATTCAGACCTCACCCCCGGCCCTCTCGCCGGTTCAGACCTCACCCCCCAACCCCCTCTCCCTCTGGGAGAG
>JANLXK010000371.1:0-1517 GCA_031365045.1 Gemmatimonadota bacterium
CTCCTCGACACGCCGAGCATCGCGAGCAAACGGTGGGTGTATGAGCAGTACGACTCCACGGTGCAGGCCAACACGCTGATCGGACCCGGCGGCGACGGCGGGACCTTCCGGGTGGAAGGGACCGACTTCGCGCTGGCCGTGTCGCTCGATTGCAACGCGCGGCTGGTGGCGATCGACCCCTACGAGGGCGGCAAGGCGACCGTGGCCGAAGCGGCGCGCAATGTCGCCGTCACGGGGGCCAAGCCCCTCGGCATCACCGACTGCCTCAACTTCGGCAATCCGGAGAAACCGGAGGTGTTCCACCAGTTCACGGAGGCGTGCCGCGGCATCGCCGACGCCTGCCGGGCCTTCGGGATCCCCGTCACCGGGGGCAACGTCTCCTTCTATAATGAACGGGGCGCGAGCGCCGTCGACCCCACCCCGGTGGTCGGCCTCGTCGGGCTCCTCGCGAAGGTGGGTGACCACGTCCCGGCCCACTTCCAGCGTCCCGGCGACGGGATCGTCATCCTCGGCGTGACTCAAGGGAAACTCGGCGGCTCGGCGTACTGGTCCGAGGTGTACGACCACGTTGGTGGCGCAGTACCGGTGGTGGACCTCGACGCGGAGCTCCGGCTGCAGAAGTTCCTGGTCGCGGCCGCGCAGGCGAAGCTCCTCAAGTCGGCGCACGACTGCTCGCAGGGGGGCCTCGCGGTGGCGTTGGCCGAGGCGGCGATGGGAGGCCCGTACGCGGAGCGCCCGCTCGGCGGCTGGATCGACCTGACCGGATATGCTCCGGGGTGCACCGACGAGCAGATCCTCTACGCCGAAGACCACGCGCGGGTGGTGGCGACTTTCGAGATGAGCAAGAAGCAGGAGCTGGCGAAGTTGGCCCGGAAGCACGGCGTTCCCGGCTTTGGCGCGGGGCGCGTGGCCACCCCCGCGCAGGGATTCACCATCGAGATCGGGCGGACCTGGGGTGGCTCCTCATTCCATTGGGCCATCGAGGACCTGCGCCGGACGTATCATGAGGCCATCCCGCGCCGGATGTCGACGGCGCGCGAACTGGCGGGAGCGTAGCCTATGTGCGGTATCTTCGGCGTCTCCGGGCTCCCTGACGCGGCCCGTCTGAGCTATCTCGGTCTCTATGCCCTGCAGCACCGGGGACAGGAGAGCGCCGGGATCGTCGCCATCGATGCCGCCGGTGAGGCGCGACTCCATCGCGGGATGGGACTCGTCTCCGACAACTTCAACGACGCCATCCTCGGTCATCTGCCGGGCGACGTCGCCGTTGGGCACACCCGCTACAGCACGGCGGGGAGCTCGGTCATCGAGAATGCCCAGCCCTACCTCGCCAACACCCGGTTCGGCCCGCTCAGCATCGCGCACAACGGCAACCTCACCAACGCCATCGAGCTGCGGCGCGATCTGGTCCGCGCCGGCGCGATCTTCTCGTCGACGTCCGACACCGAGGCGTTGATCCACCTGATCGCGCGTTCCGATGCGCCCGATGCGGCATCCGCGATCCGCGAGGCGCTGGA
>JANLXK010000373.1:0-2472 GCA_031365045.1 Gemmatimonadota bacterium
CCCTGCGGACCGATCCGCGCTACACCTCGTTGCCGGTGGTCGTCGTCACCTCGCTCGACACCGACAGCGAGGCGATCCGTCGCCTCGACGGCGCCGCCCAGGCGGTGGTCCAGAAGGGGCCGGCCCTCGAGGTCACCCTGCGCGACGTGCTGCACAAAGTGCTCGGCGCCTAGGACCTGCTCAGGTCGCCGACCGCCGCTCCACCCGTACCGCGAACCAGACCAGCACGATCCCCATCCAGAGCGCCCAGCCAAGCCAGCCGAGGGCAGTGAGGCCGTTGTCCTTCTCGATGCGGCCGACGGCGTCCTGCACGTAGGTCATCGCCCACTGATCGAAGGGGCGGCCGGCGAGGCGCTGGTAGCTCTGCGGTACCGGCGCATCACTGCGCCAGAGCTGACCGAATCGTTCTGGACCGAGGTCGGCGAGCAGTGCAGAGGGCAGATTCCTGGTGCCGAACCTGCCACGATAGTTATCCCACGGCGGCGCGATCCGTCGGGTGCTCCCCTCGTGGAAGCCGAGTCCCTCGGCGCATTGATCGCGGCGACCGCCGGCGCACGCCTCCTGTTCCCGGACCAGTGACCAGCTGAAGCCGTCCACTCCCAACATCCGGTCGAGCGATTCCCACGATGTGAGCGTGTGGACGACCCCGCGATTCCCCTGCGGGAGGTTCGCGCCCGGGAACGAGACCGCGCCGACGCTGTCGAGCCAGGTCCGGATCCCCTGGCCCGGAGGGCCGAATCGGGTCGCCAGCGCGCAGGCTCCCGCGGACCGCCTCAGCGTCCACATTCGCGGCCCCTTGGTCGAATCGAAAGCGGCGATGCATACGCCGTTGCCGAGCCCGCCCCATTCCTTCCGTCGCCGAGACAGAAAGTCCTCGACCAGGATCACGCGGGGCGCGTCGGCCGCCCGGGGGAGCAATCGCCAGAGCGACTCGGCCGCAGCGGTCATCGGCACATCGATGAGCACTGTGGTATCCCGGCCATGCACGACGACCGGCATCACGCCTTTGGGCACGACCGCGGCCAGCTTTCGCCGCCGAAGTTCCGTGGTGAGCTCCACGTTGGCGCGATGGAGCGCGCCCTCATTGGCGGCGTAGAGCCCGGCAGCCCCGGAGGGACCCGGATCCTCCGAAGCGGAGATGGCACCAAGGATGACCGACGGTCCCGGTGGAACGGTCGCGGCGAAGACCGCGACGAGCCCGAGTCCGGAAGCGACGGCCCAGCGGGTCAGGCGTGATGCCACTTGACCCTCCAGAGGAAGAGTGACGCGAGGACCAGCGCCCAGCCGATGGCGGAGGTCACCAGGAGCGTGAACGGGACCGTCGACGCGGCCAGTGGTGCCCGGAGTGACTCCACCCAGCGTCCCACGACCGAATCGATGGGCGCCCCCGCCCCGCGGACGAGCGCATCCTCGACGGTGCCGTTCCCCGCCATCTTGCCCCAGCTCTCGACGCCCTCCCGCTCGACGATGCTCGCCACCAGGCTCACGCGCAGTTCGCGCGAGATCGGGGACTCGCGGTTGACGAGGGCGCGGCAGATGACGAGCTCCCCTTCCAGGCAGCGGACGCCTCGTCCGGTCGAATCGGAGAGCAGCGCTTTGATCGCTCGGACCCGCTCTCCTTCGGCGTGAAGTGCGGGCAACCGTCCGCCGATCCAAGGAACGAAGCTGTCGGGGAGCTGGCGGCCGACACGTGCCTCCAGTGATTGTCCCACGACGAATCCGAGGCGACCGAGGAGATGCGACGACGCCTCGAGCGGGCCCGAGCCACCGGGCCTGTTCGCGTCCGGTTCGAGCCGGACCGGGAGCGTTTCGGGCGGAAGCTGGTCGAGGAGGCTCCCGAACCGCTCGCGCGCGACGGCCACCGCCTGATCGATGATCGGCCCGGCGCCCGGGGCAGCGGCGGCCGGCACCAGTACCTGGAAGGGAGGCGCTCCGACCACCTGGAGCGACTGGGCCGCGAGCGCCACGCTGTCCTGCCGCGCCACCGCCCGTGCCAGGAGCTCCCGGTGCGCCTCGAGATTGGCCACTCGGCGCCTGAGGAGCGCCAGGTCGTCCTGCGCCGCGAGCGGCCGCGCGACGAGGGCCAGCGCGAGGAGGAGGAGCCGCCGGTCAGACATCGAGGAAGAGCCACTGCCCCGCGAAGACGTGCAGCGGGCTGAGCGGATTGAGGAAGAGGATATCTGTCAGCGTGATGCCGAAGTGGACGCCGAATCCCTGCACCACGACCAGCACGATCAGGGCGAGACCGAGGTACCAGACCCGCCGTCCCATGAGCACAAGCAGCGAAGTGAGGGCGTAGCTCACGAGGGTCGCGGCACCGAATCGGAGCGCCAGCGCGCCGGGGTGCGCCTCCACCACCGAGGGGAGGTCCGCCATCCTGCTTCCCACGAGCCCGGCGATCCAGAGCGCCAAGATCGCGGGGGTCATCAACACGATCCCCGCCGCGAGACGGAGCAGCGCCACGCGGGAGCG
>JANLXK010000403.1:0-1098 GCA_031365045.1 Gemmatimonadota bacterium
CCGCAGCGTCTCGATCGGCGCCATGGTCGAGGAGGGCCCGCACCAGGGGGAGGTCGCCGTTCTGGGCGGCGGCATGCAAGGGGACGAAGCCTCCCTGCTGGCGCGCGTTGGGGTCCGCGCCGGCCGCGAGGAGGAGCGCGCCGATGCCAGCGTGGTGGCCCGCGGCCGCCGAGTGGAGCGGGGTGACCTTCATTCCATTCCGGGAATGTCGGTCGACCGGGGCGCCCCGATCGAGGAGCATCCGCACCGTGGCCGTGCGGCCGAAGAAGGCGGCGAGGTGGAGCGGACTGAACCCGTCGGACGACCAGGCCGCGATCTCGTCCCCGGAGTCGAGCAGTTCGCCGAGGAGCTCGTGGTGGCCGAGCGCGGCCGATTCGAAGAGATCGAGCGGCGGGTGGCGGTCGAGGAGGGCGGCGAGGATATCCTCCTGGCGGCAGTACAACGCGGCCAAGACCGCTGACAACCCCTGATGATTGCGCGCCGAGGCGAGGTCGCTGTCCCCGTCGAGGAGGGCATCGACCTTGGCGCTCTCACCCGCGCCAATGGCGGCGAAGAGTTCCTCGGTCTCGGTCATGATCCTGCGAATATGCTGAGCGCTGAATCAGGCCACAAGCAGTGTACAGGCGCCGAGCCTGACGGGATACATTGGTCCCCGCTATGTTCCCCGCGTGCCGATCACTCGCATCATCTCCGGCGGCCAGACCGGCGTCGACCGCGCTGCGCTCGACGTCGCCCTCGTCCTCGGCATCCCCTGCGGCGGCTGGTGCCCCCGCGGGCGCCTCGCCGAGGACGGCCCCATCTCCCTCCGCTATCCGCTCTATGAGGCGCCCTCCACCGACTACGTGGTCCGCACCGAGTGGAACGTGCGCGACGCCGACGGCACGGTGATCCTCACCAAGGGGGAGGCCGAGGGGGGCACCAAGCTCACGATGGAGCTCGCCCGGAAGCACGGGAAGCCCCACCTGATCATCGACCTGCGCAACCCTCCCGACCCTCGCGTCGTGGCCCGCTGGGCCCGCGCGCACCACGTGAAGACGCTCAACGTTGCCGGCCCGCGCGAGAGCACGGTGCCGGGGATCTATGACGACGCGAGCGGGT
>JANLXK010000445.1:0-2412 GCA_031365045.1 Gemmatimonadota bacterium
CGATCACGCCAGCTCGAGCCAGCAGGTCACGGCAGCCGCCGAGGAGCAGAGCGCCAGCACCGAGGAGATGGCCTCCGCGGCGAGCGAACTGCTGCAGGGGGCGCAGCGGCTCACTCAACTGGTCGGCGAGTTCAGAACCTAGGCGCGTAAGGCGCGAGTGGCGCGTGAGAAGAGGCGCACCAGGCGCGTAAGATGCGAAAGACCCCCGGGATCACCACCCAGGGGTCTTTTGCTTACGCGACTTGCGCGCCTATCGCGCCTCTGTTCCCGCGCCTCTCACTTCTTTTTCTTCTTTGCCTTCGGTGCTGCCTTTTTCTTGGCCGCAGGCCGCTTATGCGCACTCTTGGCGGGCGGGTGGGCGCGGACCGCTGCGCGTTCCTCGCGCTTGCGCGCCGCGGCACGCACGTCCACCAGCAGCCGGTCCCCTTCTTCGGCGCCGAGCAGACCGCGGCGGACCGAATACTTGACCAGCTCCTCCGCGTCGTCGAGCGCGAAGTCGGTGAGGCGGGCCGCGGCGCGGATCACGTTGACGAGCGCGTCGGCCACCGGGCTTCGGAGCACGTTAGCGATCCCCGGAAGGGTCTCCAGGAGGGTCGAGATCTGAGTGCTGCCAAGTTCGGTGGCCACGCCTGACCTTCGTCGCGGGAAGAGTGAGGGACGGTCCCAGATGGCCCCAGCGGGCCCCTGAACCCCCCATTGTCGGGCGGCAACGTACGACCCGCCCCCGGTCCGCGTCAAGCGGGAAAGAGGAACGGCGGCCTGCCCGAGGCAGACCGCCGTTCTAGCACCCCTGTTGGGGGGGTGGAGCTAGAAACCGTACCGTAGAAAGACCGAAGCGCCGAACCCGGTCAGGCTGGCCGAACCACCGCCGACGAGGTCGAGGGTGCCGAATTCCACGCGCGCGCTGGGGACGACCGAGAGCTGGTCGTTCAGTCGGCGGCGCATCGCCGCCACCAGCCCGACGACCTTGCCGCCCCCGGCGCCCTTGTTGTAGGACCAGAAGCGTCCTTCGAGCGCCGGCTCGAACGTGGCGTTGGCGCCCATCGGACGCCGCGCCACAAGCCCGGCGCTCAGGATGTTCTCCCCGTTGCTGACAGTGAGGGTGTCGGCGGCGCCGGCGCTGCGGTGGTAGTTCCAGACGTAGGCGCTCATGGTCCCGCCGAGGCCGGGCCAGCTGTAGCCGCCCTCGGCGATGAAGCGATTGCCGGGGGAGTACTTGGTGTCTGCACCGGTACCGGCGCCGTACGTGTCGTCGCCGAAGGTGCTGTAGGTGAGGCCGACACGGATCCGGCCCTGGCCCAGGTCGCGATCGGCGCCGAGCCGGACCTTCCCTTCCAACCCTGGCTCGTAGCTCAGGGTCGAGAGCGAACCGGTATACGGGGAGTACTTGCCGCTCCACCGGAAACTGCCGGCCAGGCCGACGCCCCAGTCGCCCAGTTTCTTGGCCACGCCCGCGCCGCCGGTGACGGAGAGTCCGTTGGCGTAACTGTTGACCGGGAAGAGGAGGAAGTTCGACGCGGCGGCACCCGCCGTGATCGCGTCGGCGCTGTCGAACTTGATCCCGGTCGGGAGATTCACCACCAGCGACAGCACCGCGAGATCACGCCCGAGGGTGTACGCGCCGCGGAGCTGAACGTCGGTCAGCCCGCTGACGCTGTGCGCGCCGTCGGTGACCGTGGTCGTCGACGTCATCGCGTACGACGTGCCGACGTCGAGCGACAGGCGGGAACTGACCGGATAGACGAGCGCCACCGGGATCGCGAACTGCGAGGCCTTCTCGAACTGCGCACCGTCGCCGAAGGAATAGGTCTTGAACTGCAGGCCGGTGCCGACGGTCTTGCCGTCGTAGAACCCGTTGCCCTGCGCAGCCGCGGGGGCGGCGACGCAGAGAGCGATCAGGGCAAGGTGAAGGGAACGCATCGGGCTCCTCACGGGCGGGGGATGATGATGATGATCGTCCCGTTCAACACCCCCGGGATCACGTTGTCCTGGCCCTGCGACTCGGGGAGCCCCGGCCGCTGTCCGGGGAGGAGCCCGAGATTTCCGCCCGGGTCACCCTGGCTGCCGGTCGACGGATTGATGGCGTCGGCGAGCTCGCGCATCGAGCCGGGCGCGCCACCCCCTTGGTCGCCGGCGGCGGGGCCGCCCAGCTGGTCGGCCGAGGTGCTGGCCGCGCTCGACAGCGACTGGGTGGCAGCGGCGTGGGCACCGGCATCACGGAAGCTCGGATCACGCTGCGCAGCCTGATTGAAGAAGCCAGCGGCGGCGCCGAAGTCGCCCGCGTCCTCCGCGGCGAGCCCGCGACTGTACAGCAGGAAGGCCTGGAGGTCCTTGGTCGGGCGCTCCTGCAGCGACGTGCGCTCGGCCGGGGTCAACTGGATGCCGAGCCGGTCGAGGAGCTGGAAGACCAGC
>JANLXK010000499.1:0-7152 GCA_031365045.1 Gemmatimonadota bacterium
TCCCTTTCGGTCCCTGCTCCACCGGCCCGATCCGGAGATCGGCGTCGCCGGTACCGAACCGCAACACGTCGTTCTTGAGTCGGGCCGCCACCCGCGCAGCGCCGGGGTCGTCGGTGCCCCCCAGCGCGATCCGCGCTCGGCCCGCGAACTCCACGAACGCATCCTCGATGGCGCCGAGGGTCCCGTAGACCTCGAGATGGTCGGCCTCGACGTTGTTCACCACCGCGATCCCGGGCCGAAGCTCGAGGAAGGCGCGGTCGTACTCGTCGGCCTCGACCACGAAGAGCTGGTCCCCGCCAATCCGGGCGTTGCCGCCCCACTGCGCCACCCGTCCCCCCGCCAGTCCGGTCGGGTCCATTCCGGCGGCGGCCAGCGCCTCGGTGGCCATCACGGTGGTCGTGGTCTTCCCGTGCGTCCCCGCCAAGGCCACCACTTCGTGCGGATTGACCAGGTCGGCCAACGCGCGTTTGCGCGGTACGACCGGGATCCCCGCGGCGCGGGCGGCAACTAATTCGGGATGGTCGACTGGGATCGCTGCGGTCGCCACCACTGCGCGGGCCCCCGCGACGTGCGCCGGGTCGTGCCCGGCGAGGACCGTCGCTCCGAGGGCCGCCACGTCGGCGGCACCCGCCGGATCGGTGTCACACCCGGTCACCTTTACCCCGCGACGCGAGGCGAGGAGGGCCAGGGCGCTCATCCCGGCGCCGCCGATGCCCATGAAGTGCACTGGGCGGGTGTCCGAGGGTGAGAACAGATCCATTGGTTGGAAGGCTAATCTAATGATTCTTCGGGGGTTGCGAAAGAGCTTGCCCCCCTAAAAGTGTCAATAAATGTGACACTATCGAGTCCACAGCGTGGGGTCTTCCCCGCCCTTTGGCACGGGTCGCCATCGTCCGCCGACGGGCATCGTTGGTCAGCAATTCACCGATGAGCCGCCCCAGCGTGAGAGTGCTGAGCTCCGCCTGCGGGAGGTGCACCGCCGCGCCGGCCACCTCGAGCGCCACTGCATTCCCGGTCTGATGATCCGACGCCGCCGTCGGCAGCGGGATCAGGATCGACGGGATCCCCCACGCGCAGAGCTCCGCCCCGGTCATCATCCCGGCGCGCGAGACCGCGATATCGGCCACCGCGAAGGCATCCGCCATCGGATCGATGAAGCCGAAGACCTGGACGTCCGGGGTCTCCTGGTGCTTCGCGAACTCTTCGAAGCTCCCCCGCCCCGTGGCCCAGATCACCGAGCAGTTGGCCGCGCCCCCCACCTCGATCCACCCCGCCACCGCCCGGTTGATCGCCAGCGCACCCTGGCTCCCGCCGGTCACCAGCACCACCGGCTTGCTGCCATCGAGGCCGAAGCGCTTCAGCGCCGCTTCCCGCCGCGCCGGGTCGGGTGGCACGATCGGGTTGCCGGTGTCCCAAACCTTCGTCCTCTTGCCGAACCGCAGTCGCTCCTTCGCTTCCGGCAGGCCGAGGTAGATGTGATCCACCCGCCCGGCGAGCCGCTTGGTGGCGAGTCCGGGCCAGGCATTCTGCTCCTGGATGGCACTCGGCAGCCTCAGCCCCGCACCGTACCAGACCGCGGGCGCGGAGGCGTACCCTCCGGTCCCCACGACCAGCGCGGGGCGCTCCTCGGCGAAGATCTTCTTCAGCTCGCGGTGCACCTGCCACGCCACGAACGGCAGGCGGACGTTCTTCCACCATTGGCGGCGGTAGAACGGTTCGATGGCGAGGAGGTGATAGCGGAAGTCGCGGGTGGGAAGGATCTGGGTCTCGATGCCGCGGGTGGCCCCGATCAGCACCGGCTCGATGTCGGGCCGCTTGGCCCGGAGCGCCTCGGCGATGGCGAGTGCAGGCATCAGGTGCCCGCCGGTCCCGCCGCCGGCGATCAGGATCCGAGTCTTCATCACGTGGTGACCAGTGACCGGTGACCGGTGACCGGGCCGCGGGAGCAGAGCCACGGCCCTTTCCTGCGAGCTATGCGCGCCAACAAGGCCCGGTGACTGGTCACTGGTCACCGGTCACTTCTTGGGCCCTGCCTTAGAGGGGCGTCCCCGCTGCCGCCCGATCGAGAGCAGTATCCCGGTGCCGAGCAGCGACATCATCAGGCTCGAGCGGCCGTAGCTCATGAACGGGAGGGTGAGCCCCGTCGTCGGCATCATCCCCATCGTGACCGCCATGTGCAGGAACGCGGTGAAACCGATCCCGGTCGTGATCCCCACGGCGAGGTACTGCCCGAAGGGGTCGGGGGCGGTCCGCGCGATGCGGTAGCCGAGCCAGACGAAGAGGCCGAAGAGGAGGACGATGGCGCAGACGCCGACGAACCCCCACTCCTCGCCGATCGAGCTGAAGAGGAAGTCGGAATAGTTGTACGGCAGGTAGCCCTGCTTCTGCTGTCCCTGGCCGAACCCGACCCCCAGGAGCTGCCCGCTCCCGAACCCGATGAGCGACTGGTTGATCTGGAAGCTCGCCGCGTCGCTCGCCTGCCCGGGATTGAGGAAGGTGAGGACGCGAGCGAGGCGGTACTGCCAGTTCTGGATGGAATAGAAGAGGAGCGGGACCGCCGCCATGCCGAGGAGGAGGAAGTGGCCGATCCGCGCGCCCGCGGTGAAGAGCACCACCCCCGCGAGGAAGGCCAGCAGAATGGCCATCGAGAGGTTCGGCTCGAGGAAGACCAGGAGCGACACGAACCCGACCACGACGAGAAAGGGGAAGAGTCCCTTCTTGAACTCGCGGATCTGCGCCCCCTTCTTGGCCGCCAGCATCGCGCACCAGATCACGATGACGAGGCGCGCGAGCTCGGAGGGCTGGAAATTCACCGGCCCGAGGTCGACCCAGCGGCGCGCGCCATTGATCGACGGCGCGATCCGATCGGTGCCCGGCAGCACGGGGATGAGCAGGAAGACGATCGTCCCGAGCAGCATCGGCCAGGCGAACTTGCGCCAGAGCTGATAGTCGAGCCGGGCGGCCACCAGGAGCAGGATCCCCCCCATCACCGCGCCGGTCGCCTGGCGGAGCGCGTAGGCGAATCCGGTCGAGTCACCCGCACGATTGGTCGCAAGGCTGAGCGCCCCATACGTGCTCGCAATGCCGAAGACCACCAGCGTCGCCGTCACCACGGCCAACAGTCGCGTCTCCCAGCGGAGCTCCCCCGGGTGCCGGATCGTTGTCGCCGTCATCGGGCCGCCACCCAGGCGCGGAAGATCGCACCCCGCTCTTCGTAGTTCTTGAACATGTCGTAGCTGGAGCAGGCCGGGCTCAGCAGCACCGCGTCCCCCGGCTCGGCCAGCCCCGCCGCGGTCCGGAGCACGGCGTCGAAATCGCTCCCCTGCCGGATCACCTTGAGCTTGCCGTCCAGGTCCCGCTCCACCTGCGCCCCCGACTCGCCATACGCGATCACCGCCTTGCACCACTTCCCCGCCGCCTCGGCCAATCGCGTGTACGGCTCACCCTTGTGGCGCCCGCCGAGGAGGAGGATGAAGGGGCGGTCGAGGCCCCGCACCGCCACTTCGGTCGAGGCGATGTTGGTCGCCTTGGAGTCGTTGATCCAGAGCACCCCTTTCACCTCGCCCACCGGCTCCATCCGGTGCGGCAGCGGTGAAAAAGTCTTGAGCCCCTCGGCGAGGGCGCTGTGCGCCACCCCCGCGCGGTAGGCGACCAGCATCGCCAGCAGCGCGTTGGCCACGTTGTGGTCGCCGAAGAGCGGAAAGCTCGACCGCGGCGCCACCGGCACGTCGCCGATCATCAGCCGGTCCACCGGCCGGTCGAACCAGGCGTCGGCCGTGGTGCGCGTCGAGAATCTGAGGTGCGTGCCAGGCACTTCGCTCACCATCCCGCGGGAGATCGGATCGTCGGCGTTACTGATCCAGAGCGAGGTCGGGTCGGCGTTCAGGAAAAGCCGCGCCTTGTCGGCGTAGTAGCCCGCCAGGTCGGGATAGGCATCGAGATGATCGGGCGCCAGGTTGGTCACCGCGCCGATGGTGGGCCGGAGGCTCGGCATGTCGTGCAGCTGGAACGACGAGAGCTCCACCGCCAGCCAGTCGGGATGCTTCGGCTCGAGCGCGACGGCAGAGAGCGGCGTCCCGATGTTGCCGGCCGTCGCCGCGTCGATCCCGCCGGTCTTGAGCAGGTGCCCGATCAACGCCGTGGTGGTGGTCTTCCCATTGGTGCCGGTGATACAGGCCGTCTTGATCCCCGGCATTGCGAGGAGCCCGAGCTCCGTTTCGGCGATCTGGGGCACGGCGGCTGCGGCCGCGGCCTTCCGGGCCGGCGTGTTCGGGTTGACCCCGGGCGAGACGACCGCGAGCTGCGCCTGGCCGATCCGCTCCAGGTCGTGCCCCTTGGTCTGCACGGTCGCGCCGAGCTGGCGGAGCGCCTCGATATCCTCGGGGCTGGCACCCGTGCCGGCGTCGGAGGCATAGACGGCCAGCCCCTCCCGGCGGAGCAGGCGGGTGGCGGCGATCCCGCTCTTGCCGAGCCCGATCACCGCGACCTCGCGCCCGTCGGCGCGCCAGCCGTCGAAGGGATTCACCGGAGCTTGAGCGTCCCGAGGGCGATGAGGGCGCAGAGGATCCCGAGGATCCAGAACCGCACGACCACGGTGGTCTCGTGCCAGCCAAGCTTCTCGAAGTGATGATGCAGCGGCGCCATCCGGAACACCTTGTGCGTGTCGGCGTACTCCCGGCCCCGCGTCCGCTTGAACCACTTGTAGGTCCCGGTCTGCAGCATCACGGAGATGGTCTCCGCCACGAACACCCCGCCCACCAGCACCAGGAGGAATTCCGCCTTGAGCAGGATCGCCACCGTGCCGAACGCGCCGCCGATGGCGAGGCTCCCGGTATCCCCCATGAAGACCTGCGCGGGATGGGCGTTGAACCAGAGGAAGCCGAGCGAGGCCCCCATCAACGCGCCGCAGAAGATGGCGAGCTCACCCGCGCCGGGGAGGTAGAAGAGGTTGAGGTACTGCGTCATATCCACGCGGCCGAAGAGGTACGCGAAGAGCGCGAAGGTCCCGGCGCCGATGGCGGTGAGCCCGGTCGCGAGCCCGTCGAGCCCGTCGGTCAGGTTCACCGCGTTGCTGAATCCCGCCACCACCCCGGTCACGAACACCACGTAGAGCCAGGGCGCGAAGGTCACCACCACGTACTTGAAGAAGGGAATGGTCGTCCCGGTGGCCGGAATGGTCTCCGGCGGCACTGCGGGCCAGAACATCAGGGTGAGCCCCAGCGCCACCCCGAAGCTGCACTGCCCGATGAGTTTCCACTTGGCGACCAGCCCGCGCGACTTCCCCTGCACGATCTTGAGGTAGTCGTCGACGAACCCGATCCCCCCCATCCAGAGCGTCGCTCCCAAGGCGGTCACGACGAACCGGCTCGGAAAATCGGCCCAGAGGATCGTCGAGACGAGGGCAGAGATGATGATGATGACGCCCCCCATCGTGGGCGTCCCCCGCTTCCCCTGATGGCTCGTGGGACCCTCGGCGCGGATCACCTGCCCCACCTTCTTCTCCCGCAGCCGCCGGATCACCCAGGGCCCGATGACGAAGGCCAGCAGAATGGCCGTCACCACCGCCCCCGACGTGCGGAAGCTGAGGTAGTTGAAGAGGTTGAAGATGAGGTAGTGCTTGCTCAGCGGTCCGAGCAGTAGGTGGAGCATCGTCCCTCAGTGCGATGGGGCGGTGGACGTAATGCCGAGTGCCGGAAGTATGCGTTCGAGCGCGGGCCCGCGGGAGGCCTTGAGGACCACGAGTTCGTCTCCGCGAAGCCGGGCCGCGAGGAGCGGGGCGAGCCCCACCGCGTCGGGGGCGGTCAGGAGCCGGTCGCCCAGCGCGACCCGATGGCGCTCGAAGGCGGGGACGAACTCTCCCACCGCCGCCACCAGATCCGGCCCCAGCTCCACCAACGCGTCGGCCACTTCGGCGTGATACCGCGCGCTGTCGCGCCCGAGTTCACGCATGGTGCCCGCTACGAACACCAGTCGGCGCCCGCCGCGCAGCGTCCGCGCCACGTCGATGACGGCGCGGAAGCTCGACGGGTTGGCGTTGTAGGTGTCGTTGAGGACGGTGAGCCCGCCATGCTGGATCAACTCTCCCCGACCCCCGGGGAGCACGAGACTCCCGAGCGCGGAGGCCATCGCCGCCGGGTCACAGAAAAGCTCCTGCCCGACCGCCCACGCCAGCATCGCGTTCCCCACCTGATGCCGGCCGCGGATCGGGAGATGGACGGTGTGACCGTCGACCCGGAAGATCGGCTCGCCCGCCGCGTCGACGCGCACATCATCAGGCACTCGGTCGGCCCCGACCAGTCCCGCCGTGATGACGCGGCCCGCCACACGCTGCGCACCCTCCGCCAGGCGGGGCGGGTCGGTCCCCACCACCGCGAGCGGGACCTCGCGTGCCAACGTGAGCTTCTCGAGCATCACGCCTTCCACCGACCGGAACCCATCCAAGTGGCTCGGCTGGACGTTGGTGATGACCACGATCGTCGGTTCGATGATGTCCCGCGCCCGCGCGAGCTCCCCGGCCTCACTCGCGCCCGCCTCGATCACCAGCGCGTCGGTACCCGGCGGCGCGGAAAGAATGGTCTGCGGCACGCCGACGAGGTTGTTCAGGTTCAACTTGGTCGCGTGCACCCGCCACCGCGTCCGGAGCACCGCCGCGAGCATCTCCTTGGTGCTGGTCTTCCCATTGCTGCCGGTGATCGCCACCACGGGGCCGCTGATCTCGCGGCGCCGTTCGCGCCCCAGCCGCCCGTAGGCGGCCAGGGTGTCCCCCACTTCGATAAGCGTGAGCCCCGGGATCGGCGGCGTCCCGCGCCCCACCACCGCCGCAACGGCCCCCTTGTCGCGCGCGGTGGCCAGATGGGCATGACCGTCGAAGTTCTGCCCGCCCAACGCCACGAAGAGGGCGCCGGGCGCCAGCGTCCGCGTGTCGGTCGAGATCTCCGAGAACCCGCGCCCCGTCACCGGGACGCCGAGGGCGCGCGCGACGAACTCCGCGCTCCAGCGGCTCATCGGCGCCCCACCGCGGCGTGCACGATCGTCGGCTCGTCGAAGGGGACCTTTTCCTTCCCCATGAGCTGGTAGGTCTCGTGCCCCTTGCCGGCCAGGAGCAGCGTATCGCCCGGATGCAGCAGCGCCACCGCGGCGTGGATCGCCTCC
>JANLXK010000528.1:0-12418 GCA_031365045.1 Gemmatimonadota bacterium
GGACCAACCCAGCTCTTCGGTAGAGTCCTCCGTCCGCTGATTCAGTTCATGTCCGCGTCCGCGAATTTCATCACGAGATTGCTCGGACTGCAGCCAACGACGGGTCATTCGCTCGCACACACGCCCGATGAGATCCGTATCCTGGTCGAGCAGAGCCAGGAAGGGGGCTCGCTCGGCGCGCAGGACGCCAAGCTGCTCGAAGGGGTGTTCGAATTCGGCGAAAAGACCGCCCAGGACGTGATGACCCCGCGCACCCGGATGATCGCACTCGAGGCCGACTCGAGCGTCCAGCGCGCGGCGGCGGTCATCGCGACCGCCGGGCGTTCGCGTTACCCGGTCTACGCCGACACCCTCGACGACATCGTCGGTGTGGTGCACGCGAAGGCGATCCTCGCGGGGCTCCGCGAGGATCCGAACCGACTCCTGAAGGACGTGGTCCGCCCGCCCCTCTTCGTTCCCGGTACGCGGAAGATCGAGGACGTGCTCACCGACATGAAGCGGCAGCGGAGCCACCTCGCGGTGGTCCTCGACGAGTACGGCGGCACCGCCGGCCTGGTGACGATGGAGGACCTCCTCGAGGAGATCGTCGGCGACATCGAGGACGAGTACGACCGCGCCGACCGCCCCGCCCCGCAGCCGGACGGCGCCGCGATCCTCGACGGCGGGCTCCCGCTCACCGACCTCCCCGAAAAGGCGGGGATCGAGATTGAGGACGAGAACTACACCACCCTTGGCGGCTATCTCTTCGGGCGGCTCGGACGGCTCCCCAAGCCGGGCGACCTGGTGCTGGTGGCCGGCAGGACCTTTGAGATCACCGAGATGGACGGGCGGCGGGTGAAGAGCGTGCGGTTGCTGCCGCCCGCGCACAAGACCGCAAAGGGCTAGGAACGCGACGAAGGCCGAACGTGGGCCAAATGCGAGAAGGCGCGAACGAGGGGCTGATCCTCATTCGCGCCTTCTCGCGTTCCCGCCCGCATTGAGCGTTCTATGCTTTCCCTGCCAGCCTGACGGCGAGTTCCAGCGCCTTCCGCATGCTCGTCGCGCGGGCCCGCCCCGTCCCCGCGATATCGAACGCGGTGCCGTGATCGGGGCTCGTCCGCACGAACGGCAACCCGAGTGTCACGTTCACCGCCTCCCCGAAACTCGCCACCTTGATGGCGGTCATCCCGACGTCGTGATAGGGGGCGAGCACCACGTCGAACTCCCCCGCCATCGCCCGCACGAAGACCGTGTCGGCCGGGAGCGGGCCGGCCGCGCCGAGCTGTGCCGCGGCGGGGCGGAGGATCCGCTCCTCCTCGTCCCCGAAGAGGCCGCCCTCACCCGCGTGAGGATTGAGGGCGCAGAGGACGAGCCGCGGCACGGCGATGCCGAACCGGTCGCGGAGCGCTGCCGCGGTGATCTTCCCGGTCCGGACGATCTTGTCGGTCGTCAACAATATCGGCACATCGCGGAGCGGCACGTGCGTGGTGACCAGCACCACCCGGAGCCGGTCCGAGGCGAGCATCATGACCGTCTCGGCGCCGCCGGCGAGGGCGCCGAGCCATTCGGTGTGGCCCGGATAGGTGAAGCCGGCCAGGTGACAAGCGCGCTTCTCGATCGGGGCAGTGACGATGCCGTCGGCCGCGCCTTCCCGCACCAGCTTGGCCGCCGCCTCGATCGCGTGGCCCGCCAACTTCCCCGCCTTCATCACGCGTGCCCGATCCTCCGGGCGCTCCCCGACCCCGCTCTCCCAACGACCGACGCCGACCTTCCGGGTGACCGGGAGGTCGGCGATCAGGTCTTCGGGTCCCACGACGGTGATCTCCGCGTCGAGCGGGTCGGCCAGGGCCGCGCGGACGATCTCTGGGCCGATGCCGCGCGGGTCGCCAAGCGTCACCGCGAGGCGCGGCGTCACGGCCGGCGGAGTTCCGCGTTGGTCGCCGACCCCCGGAGGTCGATATAGGCCAGCCGGCGGAGCCGCGCCATGTACTGCTTGAGCGCCAGGTCCTGCCCCACGCGGGTCCGGAGCTGGTCGCGCACATCCTCGAACCGGAGCGGCCCTGCCGCACGCTTCTGGGTCACCCGGGCGAACGCCCATTTGCTGCGGACCGTGTCGGGCGCCGCGAGCCGGAAGACCGGCGTGAGCGCCCCCGAATCGGCCTGCACCACCGGGGCGTACGACGGCGGGAGCTGGTCGACCGGAAAGAGGTCGAAGGTCCGCTCCTCATCGGGATCCGAATAGGCCCGCTGGAGCGAATCCAGCGAGGCCCCCGCCGCCACCGCCGCGCGGAGCCGCTCGGTCAGCGCCCGCGCCGAATCGGCCTCGGCCTGGCTGACGACGGGCATGATGAGGATGTGGCGGGCGTTGACCTCGGTCGGCTGGACCCGCATCACCTGGATGATGTGATAACCGAACGGCGACTCGACCGGGTCCGAGATGGTCCCCGGCTTGAGCGCGAATGCCACCGCGTCGAACGCGCGCACCATCTGGCCACGCCGGAACCACCCCAGGTCGCCGCCCTGCGCGGCGGAGCCGGAGTCCATGGAGAAGCGATGCGCCGCGACCGCGAAGTCGCCCCCGGCCCGGAGCGCGATGGCGATCGAGTCCGCGAGCGCACGGGCGGTCGCCTTGGACGCTGCCGAGGGATGGGGCGCGATCACCAGCTGGCGGAACGCCACCGCCGCCGGACTCTGGCCCCGGTCCGTGGCGCGGTCGAAGTAGTCGCGGAGCTCGCGCTCCGTCGGCACCACCGGCTTCAGCGCTCCCTTCGACTTGGCGTTCTCGAAGTACTTGCTCTGCAGGATGCGCCGCCGCTGCTGATCCGAGAGCCACCGGCGGTACTCCTCGGGCGTGCCAAATCCGGCCTGCTGGAGCTCCTTCCGGAAGTCCACCTCGCTGGTGAAGCTCCGCCGCACTTCGCGATAGCGATTCTCCACTGCGTCGGCCACGTCGTTGTCCGTCACCACGATGGTGGTGTCCCGCGTGGCCAGTTGGACCACCACCTCCTGGTCGATCAGGTCGTTCAGCACTTGCACGCGATATGTCGCGGTGTCGGCCGGAATCGGCTGCCCACCCTGCTGGCGGCCGAAGATCTCCTCCTGCAGCTGCGACTCGAGGATCGCCGCGTTCCCCACCACGGCGACCACGCGGTCGACCGTCTCCCCCTGCGCGGCCACCGGTGCCGCGCGCGCGACGAGCGTGGCCGCGAAGGCCACCCCCACCACGAACCGACGGCCTGGCCGCATCAGCGGCCCCCGCCCTGCGGCGGAGCGGCCTGCGGAAGGGCCGACGGCGAACCCGGCATCACCCCCCCCGGCTGCGGTCCGACCTGGCTGCTGTCCCGCCGCGCCAGCGCCAGCTCCGCCGCCCGCGCGATCCCGGCGGTATTCAACCGGTACGGGAGGCGGTCCCGCAGGTACCAGGTCATCGGACCCGGGATGGCCCGCGCCGGCGCCTCGCGACGCAGCAACCGGGCGATGTAGCCCGAGACCTGGAGCTGGGCCGCCGTCTCCCGGTCCGCGACGCTCGCCGTGCTGTCGGCCACGTCGGCCGTGATCCCCATGGCATAGCGCAGGGTGTCCAACGTGGCCAGGAAATTGGCGCGGAGGACGCCATACTCCTCCGGCGTCAAGCTGGCGCCATTCGTCTTCGCGTCGGCGATGAGGAGGACGTTCTGAGCCAGCGCCCGCACGAACCCGCCCATCTGCGTATCGGTCGCGCTCTTGAGCTGGGCGACCATCTGCGGCGGCATCGACCCCGTCCAGCGCAGCATTTCCCGCACCGTCAACGATCCGCCGTCGAAGGTGGCAAGTGCCTTCGACGAGTTGCGCCCACTTTCCGGGTCATCGAGCGCGGCCCGAAGGGTGGCCGGCGCGCCCGACTTGACCTTGAGGTGATGCGTGGTCCCGAGGCTGTCCATGTAGAGTGAATCGAGCCGGCGGCCGGCGCTGACCTCCAGGAAGTCCTGCAGCTGCCGACGTACCTCGGGCAGCGACGGGCGCCGAATGATATGGAAACCGAACGGCGAAGCGATGATGCCCGAGATCTCACCCGGCTGCAGCCGCCAGCCCGCGCTGTCGAATGGCGTCACGTATGCCCCGCGTGGTGCGGCGTTCATGACGCCCCCGGTCTGCTGGCTGGCCCGGTCGTCGGTGTTCTGCCGCGCCAGCGCCGCAAAATCGGCACCCGCGCGCGCGCGCGCCAGGATCCCGGCCACCTTCCGCTGCGCCGCGCTCCGCTCCCCGGGGCTCGCCTGCGGCGCCACCTTCACGAGCACGTGCTGGAACACGCGGACCGCCTCTGAATCGGTCCCCGTATACACACTGTCGATCGCGGCCGGGGAGAACGTGGTCCGCCGGGCCATCAGCGTATCGTGCCAGCGATTGCCGAGCGCCTCCGTGATCTCGGGCCACATCACTTCGGCCACGGCGGCGGAGTCGGTCTTGAGGACCCCCGTCACGACCGCATTGCCGAACAGCTGATAGTCCACCCAGACGTTAGCGATGAACTCCGCCGTCTCCGGGGTGAGACGGGCACCCTTCGCCTCGAGCAGCAGGCTCGCCAGCGAATCGGCGGTGAGTGTGTGCCCGGCGGCCTCGGCGGCGACGTCGGCGTGAGCGCTGAAGAGATCTTTCATCCCCGAGCACCCCGCGAGGGCAAGGACGAGTGTCAGGCACGGCAGAATGCGGCGCATCTATTCTCCGGAAGTGGTCGTGGTCGCGGCCAGGCCGCGCAGCGCCCGCACCAACGCGGGCACCAGTGGTTCACCGCCATCGCGCGTCAGGCGCAGGGCGAGGGGTTGGGTCCGGCGGACCTCCGCCTGGAGCTGGACATCGTCCAGCGCGCGGGTGAGGCCGGTCAGTCGGGGAGCGGCCCCCACCCGGAACGTCAGGCGGGCCTCGTCTCCCTGGATGAGGACGTGCTGCATCGCGAGGGCCGCACCCGTCACCCGGAGACGCGCCACGTCGAGCAGCGTCGCGGCCGGCGGCGGGAGGGGTCCGAAACGGTCCCGGAGCTCTGCGGCCAAGGCATCAATATCATCGGAAGCCCCGGCCCGGGCCAGTCGGCGATAGAGGTCGAGTTTGGCGTCGTCGTCGGGGACGTACCCGTCCGGCAGATGGCTTGGCAGGTCCACCACGACCTCGGGCGGCTGGGGCATGTCCTTGCCGTTCCGGCCTTGGAGCCCCTTCACCGTCTCTTCGAGCCACCGCAGGTAGAGATCGAACCCCACCATGTGGGCGTGCCCCGACTGCTCGGCGCCCAGCAAGTTGCCCGCGCCGCGGATCTCGAGGTCCTTGAGCGCGATCCGGTACCCCGCGCCGAGCTCGGTGTGGTGCTCCAACACCTTGAGCCGCTCCTGCGCCGCCGGTTCGAGGTCGTCGGGCGCCAGCAGATAGCAGTACGCCCGCCGGTGGCTCCGGCCCACGCGCCCGCGCAGCTGGTAGAGCTGCGCCAGCCCGAACCGGTGGGCGTCGTGGACCACCATCGTGTTGGCGTTCGGCACGTCCAGCCCCGACTCGACGATCATCGTGGTCACCAGGATATCGAGTTCGCCGGTGACGAATTTCTCCATCATCCCTTCGAGCTCTTCCGATCCCATCTGGCCGTGCACCACACCGACCCGCGCCCGGGGCGCGAGCGAGCGCACGCGCGCCGCGATCGTCTCGATGGTCTCGATCCGGTTATGCACCACGAAGACCTGGCCGCCGCGGTCGAGCTCCCGGGAGAACGCCTCTTCCAGCAGGCCGTCGTCCCAGGGCTCCACGAAGGTGAGCACCGGTGACCGGTCACGGGGGGCGGTCTCGATGAGCGAGAGGTCGCGGAGCCCCGCCATCGACATGTGCAGCGTGCGCGGGATCGGCGTCGCCGTCATCGTCAGCACGTCGACCGCGAGCTTGAGCGCCTTGATCCGCTCCTTGTGCTTCACCCCGAAGCGGTGCTCTTCATCCACCACCAGCAGGCCGATGTCCTTGAAGTTCACGTCGGGCGAAAGCAGCCGGTGGGTCGCGATCACGATATCGGTGTCGCCACTCTCCAGCTTGGCCAGCGCCGCCTTCTGCTCCTTGGCCGTCCGAAAACGCGACAACACTTCGACCTTCACCGGGAAGTCCGCCAGCCGCTCCTGGAAGGTGCGCCCGTGCTGCTCCGCCAGGATCGTCGTCGGCACCAGGACGGCCACCTGCTTCCCTCCCTGCACCGCCTTGAACGCGGCCCGCACCGCCACTTCGGTCTTGCCGTAGCCGACGTCGCCCACCAGCAGCCGGTCCATCGGGCGCGGCAGCTCCATGTCCCGCTTCACGTCGTCGGTGGCCTTTCGCTGGTCGGGCGTATCCTCATACAGGAAGCTCGACTCCAGCTCGCGTTGCCACCGCCCGTCGGGTGGGAAGGGATACCCCGCCGCCACCTTCCGCCGCGCATACAGGTCGACCAATTCCGCCGCCATCTTCTTGATCGCCGTGCGGGTGGCGTCGCGCTGCTTCTTCCAGACCGTCCCGCCGATGGTGTGGAGCTTCGGCGGCGGCCGGTCGCCGTCGTCCCCCGAGGCCCGGTAGAGCTCCAGCAGGTCGAGCCGGTAGAGCGGCACCTGCACCTTGGTGCCCCCGGCGTATTCCACCATCGCCACCTCGAGCGTCCCCTGCCCGATGGTGATGGTCTCGATCCCGCGATAGATGCCGATGCCGTGATCGAGGTGGACGACATAGTCGCCGGAAGCGAGGGTGCCGGTGGCGGCGGTGGGAGCGGCGGTGCGATAGCGGCGGGGACGGCGGAGACGGCGGGCGCGGCGGAAGATCTCGTGGTCGGTGAGGACCCGGAGCGACGCCATCACGAAGCCGCCGTCCAGCGCCCCCACCTTGAGCGCGGCCCCGAGCGGCCGCGATCCTTCGCTCAGCAGGTCGTCGAGCCGCTCCCGCTGGCCTTCGTTGTCGCAGAGGATGACGGTGGGTTGGTCGCCCGAGAGCACCGCGCGGAGCTTGCCGAGGTCGCGATCGATCCGCTCCGGGGGGAGGAAGCCGAGCATCAGGTCCGCCGGATCGTCGCGCAGGGTCAGGCGCGCGAACTTCCCCAACCGCGACCGCCATGACTCCGGCGACTCGAGGATCGCCTCCCGCCCCGGCACCCCTTCCCCCATCCGCCGCGCCACCTCGAGATGGTGCTCGGCCTCCTGCCAGGCCCGCGTCACCTCTTCGACGTCGGACGGTTCCTTCTCCTGCAGGAGCAGCGTATCGGGGGGCAGGAGCTCGAGGAGGGACTGCCGCGCGGCATTGACCTTGCTGCCGCCCTTGCCGCGCGGTTCGGGGCGATGGCCGCGCACCGGGAGGACGACGACGTCCGGCAGGCTCACCCCCGATCGCTGGGTGGTCAGGTCGAACACCCGGAGCCCGATCAGGTCGTCCCCCCACCACTCTGCGCGGGCGGGCAGTGCCATCCCGAACCCGTAGATGTCCACGATCCCGCCGCGCACGGAATACTCCGCCACTTGCGTCACCTGCGGCACCCGGATGTACCCCATGCTCTCCAGCAGGTCGGCCACCTCGCTCAACGAGGGCCCGGCCGCCATCGCCTTGCCGTCCTCCGGTGCATGGAGCACCAGACGGGCCTCCCCCAGCGCGAGCGGAACGCTGGTGCGCTCGGCGGTGGCGCGCGCGGTGGTGACCAGCAGGCGGAGCCGTCCGCTCAGCAGGTCATCGAGGGTCTCCACCCGTTCGCCCGCGATCTCGAGATGGGCCTCATCCTCGCCGAGCGACTCGCGTTGCGGGTAGTACGCCAGCGGCAGGTCGGTGAGGTGACGCAGGTCGGCCAGCCAGCGCTCGGCCTCGGCCGGCCCCGGGGCGACGATCACCACCGGCCGCTCGGGCATCGACCGCGCCAGCGCCGCGGCCACTACCCCCGCGCTCGATCCGGGCAACCCTCCCAGACGCAACCGCTCGCCCCGCCCCGGCAGTTTGGCGCGGAGCTGGCGAGAGGCGGCTGTCTTGTCGAACGCGTCGAGGATCAGGTCAAGCGGCAAATTCGGCTACAGCGTGACACGTGAACGGCACGGCGTGACGCACGGTGCGTAACGCGGGGATGAGAATGGGGACTTGCCCTGCACAAGCGTGTTGCGCGACAAGCCGGTGACCGGCCTATCGCGTGGAGGAGCGTGGAAGGAAAGAGGTCAGCCCCGTAATTGCAAGTTCCTGCTCGCCAGGACCAGTTCGGCCAGGCCGCAGACCAGCGCGAGCCAGAGGAGGAGCCCCCGGAGGTCGGCCCGCGCCGCGAGCGCGAAGGCCGCCGCGCCGGGCGCCTCCCCCGACACCACGCGCGCGTGCCAGAGCCGCTCGACGCTTCCGGTCGTGGCCGGTGCCAGGAGCGACTCGCGTGGATCGGCCCCCGCACCCAGCGCACCGACCGTGTCGTTCCCGGTCACGAGCCAATAGACGCCGGCCGCGGGGGGCCGAAATCCGGCGCCTCCCTCCGCTTGCCACCGTTCCCCGCCGCGTCGCACCTCCGTCACCGCGTCCGGCAACAGCGTCGGCGCTCCCACGGCGGCGTCCGACACCGCCACCTCCCCCCGCGCCACTCGATTCACCAGGGCGTCGACGAAGGGAAGGAAAGCCGCACTGTACGGCAAGTCGGTCCATTCCGGTTCCAGGCGGCTGCCCACCAGGACGACGGTCCCCGAACGCACCAGCCACGGCTCACCGCCGACGGTCGCCAGCACCCCCACCTGTCCGCTCCCGCTCGGCACCAGTCGATATCGCCGTGCGACGGCGTGCCGTCCGAGCCAGGTGCCGCTGTCGGTGGTGGCGCGCTGCTCCACGAGCGATCCGAAATGCCACGGCACGCCGCGCTGTTCCAGCGCGCGATTGACGGCACCGAGTCGCGCCGGCTCCGGGGGCGGGAGAACGATCGACGGACTCGACGCCAGCGCCCCGACCGTGATCTCGCTCCCCTCGTGCACTCGGCCGTTGTCGCGGAGGGTCTCGAGCGCCGCGCCGACGAACCGCCCGGCCTCGCTCCAGCGGGCCCCCGCGACCGCGGCCACCCGCACACCGCCCATGCGGATGTCGTCCGCGCGCAGTTCGTCGGCGTCGAGCTCGGCCTTCACTTCATACCAGCCGGAGCGCGTGGCCGTGAGGGCCACCGTGGCCGGTGCCCCCGCGGAGACCAGCGCCTGCCGCGCCGGACGATCACCGAGCTGCACGCGCACCGGCACGCGCAGGCTCGAGTCGCCCGTCACCCCGATCGTGATCCGCGCACCGTCGAGCCCCCACGGCTGCGCCCCGAGTCCGAGCGAGGCGAGACCCACGTTCGGTACCGTCGGCTCGGTCACCGCGACCACCACGACCGGGACCGTCACCTCCGCTGGCGTGATCGCGGTCGCCTGCAGATCGGTCACCACCACCACACCCCCCGGTCGCTCGTCTCCCCGCACCACCTCCGCGGCCACGCCGAGCGCTGCGCCGAGGTCGAGACGACGGGCGACCGGACCCAGGGTGTCGATGAGTGCGCGCAGCTGTTCCGGTGATCCTCGGCGGGGGATCTCGTCAGCGTCGATCAGCCAGAGGGCGTCCGACGGCGTCGCCCGCGCCAGAATGTCACGCGTCGCCCGCTTGAGCGCCTCGAGGCGCAGGGTGCCGCCGGCCACGACCCCGCTCGAGAGCGAATTGTCGAAGATCACCGCCAGCGCGGTCGGTGGATGTGCGGCCATCCCGCGCACCGGGGCCGAAGGGCCCGCCGCGGCCAGGATCAGCGAGACGACGAGGAGGGTCCGGAGCAGCAGCAGGAGCCAATGCCGCAAGCGGAGACGCTTCTCATGCTGGCGGGTGGCATCAAGCAGGTAGCGCACCGCCGGGAAGGCGACGGTCGGCGGTTCGCGGTGCTGCCGGAGATGGAGGAGGATCGGAACGCCGGCGGCCACGAGGCCGAGCAGCATCCACGGATGCAGGAAGGCGATCACGCGAGGCGGGCGCCCTGGACCAGCGCCCCCCGGAGGGCGACGCCGAAGGGAGTATCGGTGGTGATCCGGGCGTACCCGATGCCGCGGCGGCGGCATTCGCGCCGCCAGGCGCTCACGACCCCGGTCACCGTGGCGCGATAGGCGTCCGCCCAGTCGCGCGGGCGGAGCACCACCGCCTCCCGCGTCTCCGGATCCTCGAAGCGCGCCTCCGCCGGCCCGGCGAGCTCCACCTCGGCCGGATCCATCAGGTGCAGCACGAGGACCTGGTGCCCCCGGTGCCGCAGAAAGCGGAGCGCCTTCAGCGCCAGGTCGCGGTCGAGCAGGAGATCGGAGACGAACACCACGAGCCCCCGCCGCCGGAGCAGACCGAGTACCCGGCGGAGTGCCGGTTCCGCCGCCGTGCCGCGACCGGGGACGAGCCCGTCGAGTCCCAGGGCCAGCTGCCGCCATTGATCGGTCCGCGCCCGCGCCGGGATCGTCGCGCGCACCACGTCGTCGAACGCGATGAGGCCGGTCGCGTCGCGCTGCCGGAGCAGCACCATCGCGAGCGCGGCCACGAGTCGCCGGGAATACTCCACCTTGGAGAGCACCGCCGGGCCGCCGCTCCACGCCATCGACGCGCTCACGTCACAGACCAGCATCGCCCGAAGGTTGGTCTCTTCCTCATACTGCTTGACGTAGAGACGGTCGTTCCGGCCGAGGAGCTTCCAGTCGATGTAGCGGAGCTCGTCCCCCGGCTGGTACATCCGGTGTTCGGCGAACTCGACCGAGAATCCGCGGCGCGGGGAACGGTGCAACCCGGCCAGGAAGCCTTCCACGACCCCCTCGGTCACCACCTCGAGCCCTCCCAGGCGGGCGACCTCAACGGGGTCGAGCAGGTCGAGTCGGTCGCGTGGAGGCATGGGCGCAATGTAGAAGGAGAGGGGTCGAGAGCTAAGAGCCAAGAGCCAAGCGCTGAGAGCTCGGAGTCGAGAGCTAAGAGCTTGGGGTTCAGATAGTTACAGGTGTACCCTCGGTTGGACAGAGGGCGGAGTTCGTTCGTGAAGCCTGAGCTAAGTCCTTTGACTCTAAGCTCTTAGCTCTCGGCTCTCAACTGGCACGGGGGCTGCACTAGCTCCGGGGGTCCCAACACGTCGTCTCCACGGAGGACACCATGTTCGCCACCCTCGGCTTGATCGCCAGCCTCGGTCTTGGACTTCCCCCCCGGCCAGTGGACAATCTCCGGCTCTATCACAACTTGGGCGGTTCGGGCGGACGGATCTCGATCTGGCTCGATCGGAGCAATCCCTATGCACGCGGGGATCGCGCGCGCGTGTACGTCACGGCCGACCGCGATTCCTACCTCACCGTGCTCCGCATCGACACCGACGGCCGGGTACGGGTGCTCTTTCCGCAGGACCCCTGGGACGACAACTACGTGACGGGCGGGCGCACGTTCGAGGTCGAGGACCGCGGCGGTGACCGGGCCTTCCGCATCGACGACGCACCCGGTGCCGGCTACGTCTTCGCGATCGTATCGGACGAGAAGTTCGACTACAGCCCCATCCGGACCCAGCGCGACAATTCGGACTACCGCACCATCGCCAACGGGCAGGTGCGCGGCGACCCGTACGTGGCGGTCACCGACCTCGCGGAGCGCATCGCGCCGACCGGGGAGTTCGACTACGACCTGGCACAGTACGACGTGCAGCAGCACTACGACTACCCGCGCTTCGTCTGCTACGATTGCCACGCCTACGCACCCTACTATACCTGGAACCCCTACGCGCGATCGTGCGTGCGGTTCCGCGTGGTGATCTACGACGACCCCTACTACTACCCGTACCGATACTACGGTGGTCGCCGGGTGGTGGTGGTCCGGCCCCGCCGGCCGGAGCCGCGCTACGTCTTTGTCGACAACAACGGTGGACGCGACTACGTGACCCGGATCCCGACCCGCCCGCGCCGTGAAGCTGAGGGTGGAGGCGGCGGCGGCACCGGTGGCGACCAGATGCGACCGCGTCGCAGTGAGGACGTGGGTGGCCGCGGCACCATCCCGATCCCGGGCGATACCCGTCGTCGCGTCATCGGGCAGCCGGGGCAGCAGCCGAGCGATCCGGGACAGCAGCAGCCCGAACGGCGTCGCCTCGAGCGCCAGGGCGACCAGCCGGTAACGCCGGAGCCCAAGCGGCGCGACCGCCGCGGCACGCCGCCGAACCCTCCCGGGCTCGAGCCGCAGCCCCGGTCGTCACAGGATCGGCCGCGGCGCGAGGAACCTTCACGGCGGGAGCCGGACTCACGGCCGGAGCCCCAGCGCCCCCCCGAAGTCCGGGCGGAACCCCGGGCCGAGCCGAGGCGCGAGGAGCCGCGGCGCGAGGAGCCTCAGCCGCGGGCAGAGCCTCGCGCCGAGCCCCGACGCCAGCCGAGCGGCGGCGGTGGAGGCGGAAGGTCGTCGAGCCCGGAGCTGCGCCGGCGGCGGGGCTGAGCCAAGGTAGGAAGGTAGGAAGGGAAGAGGGTAG
>JANLXK010000533.1:0-1169 GCA_031365045.1 Gemmatimonadota bacterium
GAGTGTCGCGCTGACCGAACAGCACGTTCCGCACGTGCGTGAGCATGAAGTCGACCTCTACTTCCACGACGTGCACGTCGGCAAGCATCGCCTCGACTTGGTGGTCGATGACACCATCGTCGTTGAATTGAAGGCGGTCGAAAAGGTGCTCGAAGTCCACAAAGCGCAATTGCGTTCCTACCTGCGCTCAACGAACAAAGAGATCGGCCTCCTCTTGAACTTCGAGGCCCCGATCCTTGAGATAAAGAGGATCGTGAACACCCACACCCCCCAATAGCAGTTTTTCGCGAGCCTTAGCGCTTTCGCGCTTTCGCGACAGGTTCACGGGACCTGGCCCGCCTGAGCCAAAGGCCGCATCGGGGAGTACCCACGGTAAGATCATACGCTGCAACGTGTTACGTTGCGCTTGCTCTTCCCGGTCCCCCGTCCCATATTACGTTCAGACGCCACCCCGATCCCGGGCCCTGCCCCGGGATCGCTCTCTTTTGTTTGTTCGGGACGAACTATGATCCGCGCACTGCGCGCCAAGCTGGGCAAAGAGATCGAAGATCTCTCGTACGAGCTGACCGTGACCCTCCCCAAGGCCATCGCGACGGCCGTGGAGATGGGGGACCTGCGGGAGAACTCGGAGTATAAGGCCGCGCTCGAGCGCCAGCAGCTGGTCCAGGCCCGCCTGAGCCAGCTGCACCAACGCCTCCAGCAGGTGATGGAGCTCGCCAACACCACCACCCCGACCGACAAAGTAGGGCTCGGCACGACCGTGACGGTCAAGGACATCGAGAGCGGCGAGAAGGAGACCTTCATGGTGGTGCTGGCCGAGATGGCGGACGTGGACGAAGGGCACATCACCTTCGCCTCCCCCCTCGGCAAGGCGCTCCGCAACCGCGGCGTGGGCGACGAGGTGGAGCTGATCCTGCCGACCAAGCGGCGGAAGCTGAAGATCCTGAAGCTCGAAGCCGCCGCCGTCGTCGATTGAACTGCGTGAGCGGTAAGCGGTGAGCAGTGAGCGGGCCAAACGGTCCGGATCCCTCCGAGTGGGCCCGCTCACCGCTTACCGCTCACCGCTCACCCGGAGATCAGATGCCCGACTTCCCAAAGAAGCTGCTGGTGGTAGGCGACCGGGTGCTCATCACTCCCGAAGAGGGAGATGATCGCACCAAGGTCGGGCT
>JANLXK010000033.1:0-2492 GCA_031365045.1 Gemmatimonadota bacterium
TGGTGATCGCGTTGACGAGGCCACCGGTAAAGCCGCCCAGCCGCACGTCGAAGGGGGCGACCAGCACTTGGAACTCCTGCACCGCATCCATGCTGATCGGCCGGCCGCCGTTCTGGCCGCCCGGCGCACCCGAGGTCCCGAGGCCGAAGAGGTCGTTGTTGACCGACCCGTCGATCTGGATGCTGTTGAACCGGTTGTTGGCGCCGCCGAGGGTCGGCGCGGAACCGCCCGGCGCCGCCACGACCTGGGGCGACGTGTTGATCAGATCGGTGAAGTTCCGGTTGGCCGACGGCAAATGCTGGATCGCCGTCGAGGAGACCGAACTCGCCGAGCCGGTCCGGCCCCGGTTGATCAGCGCGTCCTGCTGGCCGAGGACCTCGATCGTCTGCACCTCGATGACCGCCGCCTTCAGCGAGAAATCGCTGGCGTAGCGCTGGCCCAGCTCGAGCCGCACTCCCGTCCGCCGGCCGGCCTGGTACCCGATGGCCCGCACTTCGACGGTGTAAGGGCCCCCCGGCGGCAGGTTCTCGATCCCGAACCGGCCTCCCGCGCGGCTGACCACCTGGAACTTCTGACCGGTCGTGGTGTTGGTGACCACGATGGTCGCGCCTTCGAGGGGCTGCCCCCCCTCCTGCACGACCTTGCCGGTGATGGAAGCGCTGGTCACGCCCTGCGCCGCCGCCGTCCCCGCCACGACCGTGGCCAGAACGAACAACGACACGAGCGCGACGACCCGACGCACCCAGAGCTGCATAGGGATGTCCTCTAGTATGGGGAACGGACTGCTGAGGCTGAAATTGGGATCCGCGTCGGCCGGACCGGCGGCCGATCAGGACCTAAACCTACCCCGGGGTCCCCCCGGGTCAAGCGATGACTTCCATCCTTTATCCTATCATCACACTCGGGCCGCCCACCAGCGCCAGAGCCCGTACGCCGGGATCCCGGCCAGGATGATCCCGAAGGTCACTCCGTTCTCCGCCGGATGGGTGATGATGGCATTGATCACCATCCCGAGCGAGGCCAGGAGGAAGAGCGCCGGGGTGACCGGATAGCCCAGGGTGCGGTAGGGGCGGGGGAGGTCGGGGCGGCGCTTCCGGAGCAGGAAGACCCCCGCCACGGCGAGGAAGTAGAAGGGCCAGACCCCGAGGACGAACCGGTCGGCGAGGGCGGCGAAGTCGTTCTGGAGGACATAGGTCACGCCCAGCGCCGCAGTGAGCCAGATGGCCACCGAGGGGGTCTGGAACCGGGGGGAGACCCGGGCGATGACCGGGGGGAAGAGCCGCTGCTCCGCCATCCCGAAGAAGATCCGGGGTCCGGTCATGATCGAGCCGTTGACCGACCCGAAGCAGGAGACCATCACGATCCCGGAGATGATCGCCGCGCCGGCGTTCCCGAAGAGGGGGATCCGCTTGGCCGCCTCCGCCGCCACCCGCTCGGCCTGCGCCATCTCGGCGACCGGCATCAGATAGAGGTAGGCAGCGTTGACGAGCAGGTAGATCACCACGATGGCGGCGGCGCCGAAGATCAGCGCCCGGGGAAGGTTCCGGCCCGGGTCCTTCACCTCTCCCCCCACGAAGGAAAGGTTGGACCAGCCGTCATAGGTCCACATGATCGGCACCAGCGCGGTCAGCATCACCGAGGCGGTCACCACGCTCCCGGGGGCCGCGGTGGTGAAGTTGGGCAGGCTCCCCTCTCCCGCCGTGAAGGCGAAGAGGGCGAGGCCGATCATCGCCCCGTACTTGAGGATGGTGGTGCCGTTCATCAGCAGCGAGGCGTAGGCCACGCCGAGGTAGTTGAGCAGCGCGATCAGGACGATCACCACCGCCGCCACGTACCGCTCCTGCATCGGGGAGAGGGCGATGAACTCCCCCAGGTAGGCCGCAAAGACCAGCGAGATCCCACCGACCGCGGCCGCCCGGATGACGGTCAGCTCCGCCCAGCCGTACAGGAAGGCGGGCATCGGCCCCCACGATTCCAGGATGTACGCGAAGATCCCCCCCGAGCGCGGCAGTGCCGCCGCGAGCTCGGCGATGGCCAGCGCGCCGCAGAGCGTGAGCCCCCCGCCCACCACCCAGAGGAGGAGCATCGCGACCGGATCGCCCAGCGCGGCCGCGGTCTCCCGCGGGACCCGGAAGATCCCGCTGCCGATCGTCGTCCCCACGAGCACCGCGACGGCACTCCAGAGGCCCAGATTGCGGGGAAGGCGTTCGCCCCACGCGTCGCGCTCGGCGGTCATCCGTGATATTCCGATGATGTGGGATGCGGGAGAAGGGCCAGAACTTGGCCGGACCCAAAGATGTCCCCTCGATGGGCTGCGTGACAAGCCTCCCCGGGCCGATGATTCGTTACCGGTCCCTCCCCTGCACCCAAAGAAGTCCGAAAGATCTGGACGAGGACCGGGCGGTCGGGTCAGGCATGGAACAGCGCTTTCGCACTTTCGCGATTTCGCAGCCACCAGCCAGCTGCGGCACGATCCCTCCCCTCCGGCAGGG
>JANLXK010000060.1:0-14966 GCA_031365045.1 Gemmatimonadota bacterium
CGAGCGCGCGCGCGAGGAGCACCCGACGGACGCCGCGGGCCGAATCGGTCGCCGAACTCCTGATCGCCTTCTCGGCGTGCCTGATGGCGAGACTGTCCTCACCCAGCGCGAGGGAGGCCCGCGCGAGGAGCTCGCGGGGGCCCCCGTCGTAGCGACCGTCGATCCACCGCTCCCGCACCAGCAACCCCTTCACCTCCGCCCATCCCCCCCACCCCGCCGCCGCGCGGGCCGCCAACCAGACGGTCTCGGGGGTCCGCGTCCTCGGCACCCGCGTCCGCGGCAGCACCAGGCGATACGCCCGCCACGGATTACCCCGCGCCAACTCCACCTCGGCCTGGGCCAGGAGCGTGTCCCGGGGCGGGGCCGCGGCCGGTGGCGGTGTGCCACCGAGCAACGTGAGGAGGGTGAGGGCGAGCATGGTGTAGTATAGCAATGAGGGACAAGTGCAAGGAACGAGCGGGACCAAAGCGAGAAAGCGAGGAAGGGAGATCGCCCTTTCCCGCTTTCTCGCTGACTACCAACTCGCTCCTTGCACTCACCCCTCGCTACTTCACCTCAGGTGCGTGCGCCGCGGCGGGCACCGCGCCCCCCGCCCCCTTCGCTCCGAACAGCCGCGCCCAGAGGTGCAGCAACCCGCTCCGCCAGTCGATGAAGATCTCGTAGATCGTCGGGATCACCAGCAGCGTGAGCAGCGTCGAGGTGATCGTCCCGCCGATCACCGCCACGCCGAGCGGCGCACGGAACTGGGCCCCTTCGCCGCGGCCGAGCGCCACCGGGATCATCCCCGCGATGAGGGCGAAGGTGGTCATCAGGATGGGCCGGAGTCGGGTGGCACCCGCCTCGATGAGGGCTTCGCGGAGCGGCATCCCCTTCTCGATCCCCCACTTGGCGAAATCGATCAGCAGGATGGCGTTCTTCGCCACGATCCCCATCAGCAGGATCACCCCGATGAGGCTCATGATGTTGATCGTCATCTTGGCGAGCGCGAGCGCCACCATCACGCCGATGAGCGAGAGCGGCAGCGACATCAGGATCGCCATCGGATCGAGGAAGCTCCCGAACTGCATCACCAGGATGAGGTACATCAACAGCACCGCCACGCCGAGGGCGAGGAAGATGTTGCCGAAGATCTCGGTCTGGTTCTTGGCGTCGCCGCCCTCGGTGAACGTGACCCCCGCCGGCAGTTGCAGCTCGGCGATGCGCGCGAGCACGTCGGCCTGGACGTCGCCGGTGGCACGCCCCTGCGCGTTGTACTCGACGTTCACCACCCGGTCGCGGTCGAGGTGGTTGATGACCGCGGGCCCGAGGCCCGACGAGATCCGCGCCACCTGGCCGAGCGGCAGCGTCGTGGGCCGACCGTCGGCGCCCAGGACGACGAGCGGCATGATCCGGAGGTCTTCGGCCCGCCGACGCGACTCGGGCGAGAGTCGGAGCGTCACGTCACGGGTCTCGCCGCTCGGATCGACCCAGTCGCCCACGTCGATGCCGGCGAAGGCGGGGCGGAGCGACTGCGCCACCGCACCCACCGTGATCCCGAGCGAACCGGCCAGACCGCGATCGAGGTCGATGTTGAGCTCAGGACGGCGTCCCTTGCTCGACAGGCCGATGTCGACCGCCCCCCGCACCTGCTGGACCTCGTTCCGGATCATCTCCGCGGCAGTGTTGATGGAGGCGAGGTCGGGCCCCTTTACCTGCAGCACCAGCTGCTTCCGTCCGCCGCCGATGTCGCTGGTGAAGACGGCCACCTGCACCCCCGCCGTCCGCGACACCTCGTCGCGCAGGATCGACGCGAACTGCTCGGCGCTGATGTGGCGCTCGTTCTTCGGCGGCATCTTCACGTACAGGAAGCCCTTGTCCACCGCCCCCGAGGTCGGGTCGCCCAGGGTGGCGTAGGTGTAGCGCGCCTCCGGATGCGCGCGCACGAGGGCGTCGAGTTCCACCATCTTGGCGCGGAGGTAGGCGAGGTTGGATCCCGGCGGCGACTCCACCTGGATCGTCATGTCGGAGCGGTCGTCCTCGGGCACGAACCCGACGCCGACCTTCCGGAGTTCCGGCATCCGCATCCCCAGCATCACGCCACCGAGCACCAGGATCAGCTCGAGCGGGATCCGGGCGTAGAGCGGGAGCCTGGTGGTGCTGATCCACGCCGCCACGCCGGTGCCGATCAGCGCCACCGCCAACCCGACGAAGCCGGTGGCGGGGAGCGTGAACGACGAGAAGAAGATGCCGACCGCCATCACCACGACGGCCACTCGGTGATCGAGCGCCCAGGCGATGATGCCGCGATACCCCTCGGCCAGCCGGTTGAACCAGGCGTTGAACCGGTCGAGCCAGCGGGTGAAGAACCACTTCTTCTCTTCCGGCACGTGCGGATCGGCCCAGTAGGCCGAGAGCATCGGGTCGAGGGAGAAGGAGACGAAGAGCGAGATCAGCACCGCGCAGGCGATGGTGAGGGCGAACGGCTTGAACCACTGGCCGCCGAGCCCGCCCATGAAGCCGATCGGGACGAAGACCGCCAGGATCGAGAAGGTGGTGGCCGCCACGGCCATCCCGATCTCGTCCGTGCCTTCCTGGGCGGCGGTGTAATGGTCTTTGCCCATCTCGACGTGGCGCACGATGTTCTCGCGCACCACGATGGCGTCGTCGATCAATATCCCGATCGCGAGCGAGAGGCCGAGCAACGACATCGTTTCGAGCTTGAACCCGAAGGCCCAGATCGCGATGAACGCCGCCATCGCCGAGACCGGGAGCGCCAGGCCGGTGATGACCGTCGAACGCCAGCTGTTGAGGAAGAGGAAGACCACGAGCACCGTCAGGATCGCGCCCTCGACGAGGGACTCCTTGACGTTCCGCACCGCGGCTTCCACGCGCGTCCCGGTGTTCTTCACCACTTCGACGGTCACCCCGGCCGGAAGGGTCGGGCGCAGTTGATCGACCCGCGCCAGGACCCGCGCGGCCACGTCGGTGGTGCTGTACCCCTGGGACTTTTTGACGTCGATGCCGACCGCTTCGCGTCCGTTGTAGAGCGCGAGGGTGCGCTGCTCCTCGACACCGTCGTACACGGTCGCGATCTGGCCCAGCCGGATGAGGGTCCCGTTCCGCTGGGCCACCACCAGGTTCATGTACTCCCGCGGCGATTCGAGCCGGCCACGGAGACGGATGGAGCGCTCGTCGTAGTCACCCACGACCCGTCCCACCGGCGCCGCCAGGCTCTGCGTCTGCAGCGCCAGCGCCACCTGGGCGACCGACACGCCGTACGACTGCAGGTCCGTGGGGTGGAGCTCGACCGTGAGCTCACGCTCCTGCTTCCCGCTCACGGTCACTTCGGCCACGCCAGCGAGCGACCGGAGCTCCCGCGTGATGATCGGGTCGGCCACGCGGGTCAGCTCGGCCGCGCTCAACCGATCAGAGTGCAGCGCGATCGAGACGATCGGCCGGTCGGTATCGTTCAACTTCTTGATGATCGGCTCCTCCATCTCGGCCGGGAGGTCGGCGCGCACCTCGGAGATGGCGTCGCGGATGTCCTGCGTCGCCTCCGACACCGGCTTCTCGAACTGGAACTCGATCATGATCCAGGCGAATCCGTCCTGCGCCACGCCGTTGACCTGCTTCACCCCCGAGATGCCGGCGATCGCCTCCTCGATCGGGTCGAGGACCTCCTTCTCGACGATGTCCGGTGACGCGCCCGGATAGGGGATGGCCACCGACACGTAGGGCGGCGCCACATCCGGGAACTCGTCGAGCTTCAGCTTGTTCAGGGCGATGAGGCCACCCACCACCAGCGCCAGCATCGACACGACCGTGATGGTCGGCCGGCGGATCGCGAAATCAGAGATCAGCATCGTCGACCCTCAGCGGTGCGCGGCTGGAGCCGATGGAGCGGCAGGCGACCCGCCTGTCCGTTCGGCTGCGGCCGACACCCGCATCGCCGTCCCCGGCGCCAACCCCTGCGCCGACCCGACCACCAGCGTGTCACCGGCCGACAGGCCGGACAGGACCTCGGTCCGCTCGGCCACCGCGTCCTCGAAGCCCAGGGTCACTTCGATCTTTTCCAAGTGCCCCCCCTTGATCCGGTAGACCACCGGCCGCAGGCCGCGCTGATCCACTGCGCTCGTCGGCACCGTGACGCCGGCACGGCTCTGGGTGGCCACCCGGCCCTCGATGAAGAGCCCCGAGACGAGCGACCCGCCGTTGTTGGGGAGGCGCACCACGATCGGCACCTGCCGGGTGGCCGGATCGACCGCGGGGCTGATCCGCGCCACGGTGCCGCGGAACTGCCGCCCTTCATACCCCGAGACGGTGAAGAGCACCGGGGTCCCGACCTTCAGCGCCGCCAACTGGTCCACCGGCACCTGCGCCTCGAGCCGGAGCGACGACGGATCGACCACCGTCACGATGATCGTGCCGGAAGAGACCATGTCGCCCACGCGCGTGGGGCGCGCCGCGACGATGCCCGGGAAGGGCGCACGGATCTCGGTCCGCCGGAGCGCCACCTCAGCCGTCGATTGCCGCGCGCGCGCGTCGGCCAGCGCCGCGTCGGACTGGAGCGCCGAGCGACGGGTGGCCTCGAGCTGCCGCTGGGCCAGGGCGCCGGCGTCGGCCAGTCGCTGGTCGCGGGCGAGGTCGGACTTGGCGAGGTCGGCCGAGGACTCCGCGGCGCGGAGCGCGCTCTGGGCCGAGAGGTACTGGTCGCGGATGCCACTGGCGTCGAGCCGCACGAGCACCTGGCCGCCGAGCACCGGGGTGCCGGGCTCGACCAGGACCGCCGTTACCTGCGCGGTGATCTCGGCCCGGAGCGTGGCAGTCCGTTCGGCGTCGACGGTGCCGGAGATCGAGGGGCCGGTGCGGATCGTGTCCGCGGTGGCGAGCACGATATTCTCCGGACCCACCACGGTGGGCGCGGCTGCCTTGGGTGCCTCCTCGGCGCTCCCGTTCCGGCTGCAGGCCCAGGCGGTGCCGAGGGCCAGCAGGGTGAGCGCGACGGCGAGGGTGTTCCTGGTCTTGGTCATGGTCGAGGTCTCAGTTTGCATTCGTCGGCTCAGGCGCCGAGGGGGAGGTCACGGAGGAGCGCGAGCCGGAGTCGGGCCACCTGGAGGGTCCGGGCCGCCTGGGCCCGCTGGGCTTCAGCCTGCTGGAGCAGGAGCCGCGAATCGGCCAGCTCCGTCTGGGTCGAGATCCCTTCGCGGTAGCGCACCTGCGCGATCTCGTAGGCGCGTTGGGCCTGCTGGGTGGTGCCAGTGCTGGCATCGTACGCGGCCTGCGCCGCGGAGTAGGTGGTCACGGCGTTCCGCAGTTCGACCTCCGCGAGTTCGCGTGTCTGCTGCAGCCGGAGCCGCGAGTCCGCGAGCGAAGCACGCGCCGCATCCTTGGCGCCCCGGATCCTGCCGCCGGTGAACAGCGGGAGCTGGAGTCCGAGGACCACGTTCCAGTCGGGACGCGTCGCGTCCCACTGGGGCAGGCCGGTCTGGGGATAGGCATACCGGTTGTAGGTGCTCTGCAGCACCACGGCCGGGAGCATCTCTCCGCTCGCTCCGCGGACGCGGGCGCGCGAGGCGTTGACCGCCTCCGTCGCCTGGACCACCGGGGCCCGCGCGATCACCGTCGTGTCCCCGCTGAACTGGGTGGTGGCCTGCGGGAGCGCGAGCGCTGAATCCTCCAGTGCGGTGACCAGTTCGAGCGAGTCGCTCAGCGGCAACCCGAGCAGCTGCTTGAGCCGCAGATAGGCGATGTCGCGCTGGGCGTGCTGGCTGATGACGGTCGGGCGCGTGTTGTCGCGGCTGACCCGGGCGCGAAGCAGGTCGAACTCGGCGCGATTCCCGACGTCGAAGCCGAGCTGGGTCTCCCGCAAGGTCGCGTCGGTCTGCGCCAGCGTGCTCTCGGCGATCGCCACCAGCCGATCGGCCAGGAGCGCGTCGTAGTATGCCTCGGCCGTGGTCAGCAGGAGCGCGGCGCGCTGGCTGAGGAGCCCGGCCTGCGCGGCACGGGTATCGGAGGCCGCGGCCGAGGCCCCGGCAAAGTTCCGCATCCCGTTGAAGAGGGTCCACTGCCCCTGCAGACCGAACACGTAGGTGTTGGCCTGGCCGAAAGGGAGCTTCGAGAAGTCTGGCCCGCTCGAGGCGGTGTCGGTGCTGCTGCCAAAGGCCCCGTCGAACTGGCTCTTCAGCGTGCGCGTGTAGCTCGCGTTGGCCGAGAGCTGCGGGAAGAAGATGCTGCGGGCCTGAAGCTGGGCACCGTGGGCCCGCTGCACCCCCGCCTCAGCGATCCCGACCGTTTCGCTGGCCGGCTCGGCCAGCGCAACCGCCGCATCGAGGGAGAGGCGACGCACCGTCCCGTGCTGCTGGGCGGCGAGCGGGGTGGCGGACAACAGGAGGAGCAGGGCGCCGAGGCGCTCGAAGTGTCGCATCATTGGCCGAAAGGTTCAGGCGCGCGGGGGTACGGTGACCCCGATGCCGCGCAGGAAGACAAGGACGAACTGATCGACGTGGAATTCCGGCGTGTCCGGCACGAGTTCGGGCATCAGGTCCCGCATGATGCCGTTCAGGAGCAACGTGTTGAGCAGCACCGCGGAGGCCGACTCGGGATCGACGTCGGCGTGGGCGCGGCCCGCCGCCTGGAGTTTGCGGATGTAGTCGCCCAGCTGGCCGTAGGCGAGCGCGTACGGATCGGAGGGCCGCACCAGCTCCGGGTGCTCCTCGAGCTCCCCGATGGTGGTCCGGATCATCGCCTGGTGCTGACGCATCTGGGTGAAGTGGAGCCACGCCCAGGTCCGGACCTCGGTGTACGGGTCGAGCGGCGTCTCGGGGAGCGGGATGAGCTTCGACTCCGGACCACAGCAGGCGACCGCGTCGTGGATGAGCGTGGCCTTGGAGCCGAAGTGCCGGAACAGGGTGAGTTCGTTGCACCCCGCTTCGCCGGCGATACGGCGCGTGGTCGCGCCACGGTAGCCGACATCGGCGTACACCTTGGCGGCGGCTTCGAGAATTCTTGTGCGGAGATCCATGGCGATGTATCTAACTTAACGGTCATTTTATTGCAAGCAGGTACTTACAGGCTCTGATATACGCTCGGCCCGCCAAATCGGTTTCAATGCCTTGGAGATACGAACATTTACCGAAGCTTGTCAACATTTGTTGGAAACCTCACCCCCCGACCCCCGCTTCCGGTCAGACCTCACCCCCCGACCATTCCGCTCAGTGGGTGAGGGTCTGGGAGAGGGGGAACAGATCACTGAGACGGCCGAGGTGCCGCCCCGGCCTGTCCTGAGCGTAGCGAAGGAAGGGGCGGCCCTCGGCCTAGCATCCCAACCACGAATTCCGATCGCGACCGGACTTGCCCCACATAGATTGCTCCAATGCTCGACCTCGCCACCATCCGCACCGCCCTCACTGGCACTCCCATCCGCACCCGCTTCGCGCCGAGCGTCACCGGGCACCTGCACCTGGGGCACGCCGTGAACGCGGTCTACGTCTGGGGACTCGCCCGCGCCTTGGGCGCCGAGGTGGTCGTGCGGCTGGAGGATCACGACCGGGGTCGCTTTCGCCCCGAGTTCGAAGAGTCGATCCTGGCCGACCTCGAGTGGCTTGGCCTCCGCAGCGACCTCCCCGCTCCGTCGCGCCAAAGCGACCACGCCGATCGATACGAAGGAGCGGCAGAGCGGCTCAGCGGCTCAGGGCACACCTTCTGGTGTGAGTGCTCGCGGCGGATGCTCGCCGAGGCGCCGGAGCCGCCCGAAGGCGACACGCTCCGGTATCCCGGCACCTGCCGTGACCGGGGTCTCGCCGAGGGCGCCGGCCGCGCACTCAGGGTACGGATCGATCCGGGCGAGGAGCGGTTCGAAGATCTCCGGCTCGGCCCCCAGGTGCAGGACCCGTCGGGCCAGGCAGGAGACTTCGTGCTGCGCGACGGGCCGGGGCATTGGACGTATCAGCATTGTGTGGCCGTGGATGACCTGACGGAGGAGATCACCCTCGTCATCCGGGGGGAGGACATCCTCGAATCCACCGGACGGCAACTCCGGCTGGCGCGACTCCTCGGCCGGACCGTACTACCGCGCTACCTTCATCATCCGCTGGTCACCGACCCGAGCGGGCGGAAGTTGAGCAAGAAGGAATTCGCCAAGTCGCTGGGCGACCTCCGCCGCGAGGGATGGACGCCGGAGCGCGTCCTCGGCGAAGCGGCCTTCCTCGGCGGGCTGTTGCCCCGGTCGACCCTGATCGAGGCAGGGCAGCTCCCAGCGCTATTTGCATAGGCCGTTCACCACGGAGGATCGGAGCGACACGGAGAGGCACGGAGCAGGACTCTTGTGGTCTCAGGGGGGGCCCCGCCCCTGCGACCACAACACATGCAGTTCTCCGGGTGTCTCCGTGGCCCTCCGATCCTCCGTGGTGAACATCCACTGCCACCCACAATGAACTCGATATGACCCCCGAGACCGTTCGACTCGACAAGTGGCTGTGGGCCGCGCGGTTCTACAAGACCCGCGGGCTGGCCGTGGAGGCCATCGAAGGGGGCAAGGTCGAGGTCAACGACGACAAGGCGAAGCGCGCCAAGGCGATCCGCGTCGGCGACCGGGTCCGGGTCCGGCTCGGCCCGTACGAATGGCGGCTGGTGGTCCAGGGGCTGTCGGAGCGGCGCGGGCCCGCCAGCGAGGCGCAGCTCCTGTATGAAGAGGAGGCGGAGGGAAAGCTCCTCCGGGAACGCCACGCCGCCCAGCTCAAGGCGGCGCATCAGGCGTTCGGGCCCGAGAAGGGCCGGCCGACGAAGAAGGATCGGCGGGACATCGAACGGTGGAGGAGGCAGAGTGAGGAGTGAGAAGTGAGGAGTGGGCCTTTGGTCAGCTCCACTTCTCACACCTTACTCCTCACTCCTCACTCAGTTGACACTCCCCGTCCCGACCTGCATATCAAGAGCATCCTCTGCTGGAGTGTGAGCGATGCCTGTCCGCGGACCTGAGGCCATCCGGAACGTCGCCGTCGTGGGGCACGGCGGTTCCGGGAAGACCTCCCTCGTCGATGCCCTCGCGTTCGTCAGCGGCGCCAGCCGCCGCCACGGCTCGGTCCGCGACGGGACCGCCCTGACCGATACCAGTCCAGAAGAGATCGAGGCCAAGCACAGCATCGGGCTGGGTTTGGCCTTTGCCGATTGGAAAGAGGTCAAGATCAACCTCCTCGACACCCCCGGCTATTTCGAATACATCGGCGAGACGGCCTGCGCCCTGAGCGTGGCCGATGCCGCGGTGGTCGTCGTCTCCGCGACCAGCGGTGTCGAGGTCGGGACCGAGCGGGTCTGGGAGATGTGCGATGCGCTCCACCTCCCCCGCATCCTGGTGGTGACGGGGATGGACAAGGAGCACGCCGACTTCCACAAGGTCTACGCCGACATCAAGGAGCACCTCACGCCGCGAGTGACGCCGGTCGAGGTCCCGGTGGGCGACGGCAAGACCTTCCACGGGATCGTGAACCTCTTCTCCGGTCACTGCCACGAGTACAAGGCGGGGACCAAGGGGGAATACGTCCACGTCCCGATCCCCGCGGCCCAGGCCGAAGAGGTCACGCGCTACACCGAGCAATTCACTGAAGCGGTGGCCGCCACCGACGACACCCTCATCGAACGCTACCTCGGCGGCGAGGAGATGCCGCGCGAGGACTTCAGCGCGGCGATGAAGCGGGCGGTCGTCTCCGGGGCGGTGGTCCCCCTGCTCTGCTGCTCGAGCGAGCTCACCTTCGGGATCCGCACCCTCCTCACCGAGATGGTGGCCCTCTTCCCCAGCGCAGCCGAAGTCACGCCGCCGGCCGATGCACCGTTGGTGGGCCGCGTGTTCAAGACGATCTCGGAGGCGCACGTCGGTGACGTGAGCTTCTTCCGGCTCTACCGCGGCACCGTCAAGAACGGCGACGAGGTCTGGAACGCGGAACACGAGACGCCGGAGAAACTGACGCACCTGTCCACCGTCCAGGGCAAGGAGAGGGTCGAGTCGCCCGCGCTCGGCACCGGGGATATCGGCGCGGTGGCCAAACTCCGCGACACCCATACCGGCGACACCTTCTGCAAACGCGAGTCGCCGGTGCGGCTCCCTCCGATCCAGTTCCCGGACGCCCAGGCGACCGCGGGGATCCAGTCGCTGAAGCGGGGGGAGGAGGACAAGCTCGCCGCCGCGCTCCATCGGCTGCACGAGGAGGATCCCTCCTTCCACTTCGAGTACAACTCCGAGCTGGGGCAGACCCTCATCCACGGGATGGGGGAGCGGCACTTCAACGTCATCCTCCAGCGCCTGGAGCGGCGGTCCGGCGTAAAGGGGGAGCTGGTCAAGCCGCGGGTGGCGTATCGCGAGACCCTGCGCGGCAAAGCCGAGGGTCAGGGGAAGCACAAGAAGCAGACCGGCGGCCGGGGGCAGTATGGTGACTGCTGGCTTCGCCTGGCGCCCCGCGCCCGCGGCGCGGGCTACGAATTCGTCGATGCGATCGCCGGCGGCGTGATCCCCAACAAATTCATTCCCGCGGTCGACAGGGGCGTCCGCGAAGCGGCCGCACGGGGGCCGGTGGCGGGGTACCCGCTGGTGGACTTCACGGCCGAGGTCTACTTCGGGTCGTACCACGATGTCGACTCGAGCGAGATGGCGTTCAAGATGGCCGCCATCCACGCCTTCCGTTCGGTGTCGGAGCGGTGCAAGCCGGTGCTCCTCGAGCCGATCGTCGAGGTGGAAAGCTACGCGCCCGAAGAGGCGCTGGGCGACGTGATGGGCGACCTGAGTTCCCGGCGCGGGCAGATCGTCGGGACCGAACGGGAGGGACGGCTGGCGAAAGTGAAGGCGCTGGTGCCCGAGGCGGAGCTCTATCGCTACTCGACGGCGCTGCACTCGATCACCCACGGGCGGGGCACCCACCGCGAGCGACTGCACGGGTACGCCGAGGTCCCACCCGAGGTGGCGACGAAGGTGGCGGCGGAGAACCGGAAAGACGGTGAAGGGTAAGGAGTAAGGGGTGAGGGGGCTGGCGGGAAAGATCTCTCCTCGCGGCCCCCTCACCTCTTACCCCTCACCCCTCACGCTGTTGGAGTTCAGTCCCCCATCCGATCGATGATCACTCGCCACCCGTCGGCCGTCCGCTTCCAGATCCGGACGTAGCTGCCGCGGTGACTGCCGTCGCGCCAGGTCCCCCAGGTGGCGCCGAGGTCGCCGGCGGAGGAGACCGTGCCACCGAGCGGGGAGAAGCGGGCGGAGCTCGATCCATCCAAGGCGTCGCGGCCCTCGGCCAGGGCCATCCCTTCGCGGAGGACGCGCACGTCGGGCGAGGCGAGGGCGCGGAGGGCGCGCACCCAGCCATTCCCTTTCACCTGGCCGCGCTCCATTCCCAGAAATTGCTCCAAGGCGGCGTGCCCGGTCCGTCCGGCGGGGAGTTCACGGACGTTCCCCGTGAGATGCGCCGTGGAGTCACCGCCGATGCCGAGGTCGAGCGCGACCTGCCACCGCTCGGGGCCCTTCTTCCAGACCGTGAGGAACTGGCCCCGTCCCTTCACGGCCGAGTCGCGCGCGGGGCGCCATTCCCAGGGGCCGGTGGAGATCGCGAAGTTCCCGTCCTCGGAGGCATCGACCAGGCTCGGCTCCCACTGCAGGAGCGCGGGGCCGGGGCGGCGCGCGACGTAGAGGGGGCGCATCGGCTTCACGCCATCCGCGTCGAGCGTGATCGCGTCCGGGGCGAGCGCCCAGAGGAAGGCGGCCGGGATGTTGGCCGTGTCGGCGTAGTGGGAGAAGGCGCGCTCGACGGCGATGACGTCGCGGAGGGCGTCCGCGCGCGGGGTCTGGGCGGTCAGGCGGCCGGGCGGTCCGGCTGTCAGCAGGACCATCGCGAAGAGGGGGAGGCGCATTCCGTGTCCTGGGGGATATCGGGAGATGGGTCGTTCGCCTCAGAATGTACGTCAGGAGCGCGAGCCGGGATTCACCTTCCCCATCCGTCCGACCGCCGGACCGCCGGACCGCCTGATTATCTTCCACGGATGACCACCACCATCTCGGCCGCAGCCGACCACGACGACATCATCCACCCCAAGCCGATCCCCTTCGTGCTGGCGCACCTGGCGTGCCTGGCGGCGATCTGGACCGGGGTGAGCTGGTCGATGGTGGCCCTGGCGCTCCTCCTCTACGTGACCCGGATGTTCGGGGTCACCGCCGGCTACCATAGATACTTCTCGCACCGGACCTTCCGGACCAGCCGAGTGGCGCAGTTCCTCCTGGCGGCCCTGGCGCAGAGCTCGGCCCAGCGGGGGATCCTCTGGTGGGCCGCCAAGCACCGGCATCATCATCGCCACTCGGACACCCCGCAGGATGTCCACTCGCCGCGCCACCGCGGGTTCTTCTACGCGCACGTCGGCTGGATCTTCACGCCCGAGCACGAACAGACCGAGTACGAGTCCGTCCCCGACCTGGCGAAGTATCCCGAACTGGTCTGGCTCGAGAAGCACGAGTACTACCCCGCCATTCTGTTGGCTGTCGGCTGTTGGCTGTTGGCCGGCTGGCAGGGACTCGTGGTCGGATTCTTCTGGAGCACGGTGGTGCTCTACCACTGCACCTTCTTCATCAACTCGCTGGCGCACGTCCATGGGAATGTGCGCTACGTGACGGGGGACGACTCCCGCAACAACTGGTGGCTCGCGGTCCTGACCCTGGGCGAGGGATGGCACAACAATCACCACGCCTATCAGCGGAGCACTCGGCAGGGGTTCCGGTGGTACGAGTTCGACCCGACCTTCTATGCGCTCAAGGCCCTCTCCTGGATCCGGGTGACCTCGGACCTGGGGACGCCGCCGATCGAGGTGGTCCGCAATGTGCGGCCGCTGGGGCGGGCGATGGTCGAGAAGGTGGCGCGCCAGCTGGCCGCCTCCGCCGTCTCGCTCGACGAGCTGACGGTGCAGGCACGCGCGCTATGGGCGCACAATCCTCGGCTCGACGAGCTGCGCGCGGCGGTGGCCGACGGCCGTCGCCGGGCCGAGGAAGCGGTGGCGGAGCTGCACCTGCCGCAGTTGCCCACCGCGGCGGAGCTCCGGGCGCGGGCGGAGCGGATGTACGCGGAGACGCCCTCGCTGGACGAGATCGTGGAGCGGGCGCGGGAGATCATCCTGCAGCATTTGAGCATGGAGCTGTTCGCGCGCGCGTAGGCGGGTAGGCGGGTAGGCGGTTCGAAGATTGGAACCGTCCTGAGGCTTGTCCTGAGCGCAGCGAAGGAAGCGCAAGCGACGAGGGACCTAGCGTCACAAGCTAGGTCCCTCACTGCGTTCGGGACGGTTCCTTGTTGTCGCTACCCACCTCGCTGCCTACCCGCCTGACTTGACCCTCACACTGATGTCAGGCTGTGGGGATGGCTGGTGCGAGGCCCGGACCGCGGCGATCTACCGGGAGAAGCTGGTGAAGATCGAGGAACAGTTGGCGACGCTGGGGCGTTTCCGCATGACGATCCGGGAGCGACTGGCTATCATCGAGGTGTAGTTGACCGGGGCGCGGGAACCCCGGAAGCCCGGAGGGTGTTATCAGGAGAGCGCGAGACCCGGGACCCTGTTCCGGGGTTCAGGGGTTCCCTCGCTACCGACAGTTCACAAGTGAGTATCGCAGATGACCGCAACGACGTATGGAATGCTGAACGTGACCGACGAGACCTTTGCCGCCGAGGTCGAAGGGGCGGAGGGGTCGGTGCTGGTGGACTTCTGGGCCGAGTGGTGCGGGCCGTGCCATATGCTCGCGCCGGTGCTGGCACAGATCGGGGCGGAACGGACCGGGCGGCTGAAGGTGGTGAAGGTCAACGCCGACGAGAACCAGCGCACCAGTACGCGGTTCGGGATCCGGTCGCTGCCGACGATGCTCCTCTTCAAGGGGGGTGCGCCGGTGGCCCAGCTGGTGGGCGCGGTGCCGAAGGGGCGGGTGGAGGCGTGGCTCGACCAGCAGGCGTAGGCGGCAATACCCCGTTCGTGCGATACCCTCGGCCGGGCCGGCGGTGGCATTTTTGGTGGCTTTCCGGCCACCACGGAGCCCTGCTCGATGACGCACCGCCGATCCAAGATCGCCGTATCCACCGCCGGATCGACCCCGACCGATCCGGTGCCGAGCGTGGTATCCCCACCCGACGTCCTGCCGCGCCATGGTGACGGGGCCGCGACGCTGAAGCCCGAGACGCTCTTGATCGCCGGCGCCCTGCAGAGCGCCATCTTCAACAGCGCCAACTTCTCCAGCATCGCCACCGACGCCAAGGGGGTCATCCAGGTCTTCAACGTGGGCGCCGAGCGGATGCTGGGCTTCGCGGCGAGCGACGTGGTGGACCGGATCACCCCGGCCGACATCTCGGATCCGCAGGAACTGATCGCCCGCGCCCGGACCCTCAGCGCCGAGCTCGGCACGCCGATCGCGCCCGGGTTCGAGGCGCTGGTGTTCAAGGCGTCGCGCGGGATCGAGGACATCTACGAGCTGACCTACATCCGGCAGGATGGGAGCCGCTTCCCGGCCGTGGTGTCGGTCACGGCCCTCCGCGACGTGCGGGAGGCGATCATCGGGTACCTGCTCATCGGCACCGACAACACCGCCCGCAAGCAGGCGGAAGAGGCGCTGATCAAGGCCGGGGCCCTGCAGAACGCGATCTTCAACAGCGCGAACTTCTCCAGCATCGCGACCGACGCCCACGGCGTCATCCAGATCTTCAACGTCGGCGCCGAGCGGATGCTGGGGTACACGGCCGCGGAGGTGATGAACGCGATCACCCCCGCCGACATCTCCGATCCGCAGGAACTGATCGCCCGCGCCAAGGAGCTCAGCGCCGAACTCGGCACGCCGATCGCCCCGGGGTTCGAGGCGCTGGTGTTCAAGGCCTCGCGCGGGATCGAGGACATCTACGAGCTGACCTACATCCGCAAGGACCGGAGTCGCTTTACGGCGGTGGTGTCGGTCACGGCGTTTCGCGATGCGCCGGGCGCCATAAACGGCTACCAGC
>JANLXK010000081.1:0-1080 GCA_031365045.1 Gemmatimonadota bacterium
GGGCGGGGCGCGGGTCCCCCCGCCCCCCCCACGGCGAGCGTGAGGATGGTGGTGCGGACGCTCCCAAGGCCGACCCGGCGGAGGGCGTTGCCGGCCCGGGATTCCCAGAGGGCCTTGAGCGTGTCGGCGAGGGGGTTCGGGGGACGCGGCACGTAGGGAAGATGGCGTGGGATGGGGCTCGGCGCCACTCCCAGCTGCCCGTTCGCCACCCTCGCCGCCGCGGGCCACCGGGACAGGGGACCTGATCGGCGTCGTGGGGACAGTGGGCATCCGCTCGCCGCAGCCATCGCGCCGACGGTGGACAGCGCTATTTGCCTCCCGTGGTCCCCCACTGCATACTGGCCGAAGCGGGGTGTGCTGTTCGTGCCCCACCTCCATGCCACGGTCACACGTCACCCTACCTGCGGAGCGCCTCACATGACTTCTCCTTCGACATCTTCACCAGCCTCCCGTCCCTCTGATCTCGGCGCCAAGCTGGTCACGCTGGCCGGGGTAGGCCTGGTGGGATACGGACTGATGTTCCTCTTCCGCAACTTCAACGGATTCATCGAGCTAGGACTCACGCCCGCAATGATCGGTGGGACCCCGGAAGAGATCCAGGCCTTCAGTCCCAACCTGTACCACTATATCAGCCACTTGCAGGTGGCCGTGGCCGCCTTCATCATCGCCCTCGGGATCGCGGTCATCGCCCTGGCCTGGCAGGGGATCCGCACCGGGCAGGCGTGGGCGTTGTGGACCGCATTCCTGGCCCCGGTGGTCGGGGTCGGTATCGCCCTGCCACTGCACTACGTCTACGGTTTCGCCACCATGGGGCACCTCGGATTGATCTACGCGGATGCGGGGCTCCTCCTGGTCGGGACCATCCTGGCGAGGAACACGATGACCCGAAGGTGAGTGCCACTGGCGGCGGGAACCAGCGTCGATCCGACCGCGTTCCGACCCATGAAGACAGCGCCCGTCGGACCCGACACCCAGGCATTGGAGGCCTCCGCCATGAGCACTTCCGCGGCACCCACCGGGCGCGTTGACGCCAACGTGCTGGAGCAGAAGGTCAAGGCGATGTATCGCGACGTTGCCCTC
>JANLXK010000115.1:0-10700 GCA_031365045.1 Gemmatimonadota bacterium
AAAAGACCCTGCGGTCAAATGGCGTATCGTGTGTTGGGTGTTGCGTGTTGCGTATTGCGTGTTGGGTGTTGCGTGTTGGGTGTTGGGTGTTGCGAGTTGGGTGTTGGGCGAGTGACCAAGAGCCCACGCAACACTCAATACTCAACACTCAACACGTCTATCCCCCTACCCTCTTGATCAGCGCCTCCATATGCCCGAGATACCGCTCGAGCGCCTTCTTCCCTGCCGGCGTGAGCCGGTATTCGGTCCGCGGGACCCGCCCCTCGAAGAACTTGCGGCAGGCGACGTACCCGGCGTCCTCGAGCTTGCGAGCGTGGACGGAGAGATTCCCGTCGGAAGCGTTGAGCAGCCCCTTCAGTTCGTTGAACGTGAGCATCTCGTGCACCGCGAGCGCGCTCACGATGGCGAGCCTCAGCCGCTCGTGGATGACGCGATCGAGGGCCAGGGGTGCGCTGGCGTCCCCGGCCACGGATCCGAGCGGGGTCGGCTGGGCGGCGCGCGGCGCGCGGGCGGCAGCGCGCTTAGCCACCATGCCTCCGCGCGATGTAGGCACCAAAGGCGATCTGCAGCCCACCGAACCCGACGGCAAGCAGGAGGTCACCCGGCAGCGCGGGGACCAGCAGAGCCACCGCGCCGAGGAGCATGAAGCCGATCCCCATCAGGGGGACGGCGCGCACGGAAAAGGCCCCGGCCGTGACCACGCCGACACCATAGAGCAGCAGCCACAGCCCGGGGAGGACCTCGGGCGCTCGGCTGCCAGGCTGCCACATCCCGCCTCGGTCGGCCAGGGAGACCGTGAGGATCGCGCCAGCGATCACAGCGGGCCAGAAGCCAAGGAGGAACTTGCGCGCCGGCACGCTGAGCGTCGGCCCCGGGCCCGAACGGAGCTGCATCTTGCGGAGCATCAGGGCGGTGCCGAGTGTGGCGCCGAGGAGCGCCTCGAGCAGCCAGACTCCGAGCCACCGGATGGCGGTCGGCTGGGCCGCCGCCACCCCGGCGGCGATCAGCGCCGTCACGCCGGTCAGGGCGAGCCCCCATCCCGGCACGTCCGTGAACGAGGCCGCCCCCTCCATCGTCCGGCGGATGAAGGACAGGTCCTGGATCGCGCGGTCGTGCAGCGCGGGCGGGTCGCGGAGGGGAGCGGCCATGGGTCCAATCTGGGGAGGTGGGGGTCGGCTGTCAAGTGCTTTGCGGTACAAAGTAACGAGTTGGGAGTTGGGAGTTTGGAGGGGTGCATCGGGAGGTCCCCTCCAGTCGGCACGGCCCCCAACATTGCAACCCTCCCCACTCCGAACTCCCAACTATCGCCGCAATGCTCCGACGCTGGGAGCGAGGAGCGCCTCCGCCCCGTCCATGTCGAGCGGCTGGCTGAAGCGCCACCCTTGCCCGTAGTCGCAGCCGAGTTGCAGCAGGAGCTGGTGCTGGCGGGGGGTCTCGATCCCTTCCGCGATCACCGCCATCCCCAGGGTCTTGCCCAGGGTGATGATGGTCCGGACGATCTCCGGGTTCTCCCCTGGCGCGCCGAGTGCGCCGATGAACGAGCGATCGATCTTGAGCGCGTCCAGCCGGAAGCGCTGGAGATAGCTGAGCGAGCTGTACCCGGTCCCGAAGTCGTCCACCTGCACATGCAGGCCGAGTTCCTTGAGCCCCTTGAGCACGCGGACGCTCTGCTCCGCCTGTGACATGATGGTGCTCTCGGTGATCTCGAGCCGGAGGCTTCCGGCCGGCAGGGGGTACTCCCGCATGATCGCCGCGATCTCGGGCACCAGTTCGGAGCGCTGGAACTGCCGCGCGGAGAGGTTCACGCTCATCGCCAGCGGACCGTAGCCGGGGTGGCGTTCGATGAACCGCTTGAGGGTCCGCGACGCCTCCCTCAGCACCCACCGGCCCAGGGCATGGATCAACCCGCTTTCTTCGGCCAGGGGGATGAAGTCGTCGGGGCCGAGGAAGCCGCGCTCGGGGTGCCGCCACCGCGCCAGCGCTTCGAAGCCCACCACCCGGTTGGTCGCGAGCGCCACGATCGGCTGGTAGAAGAGGACCAGTTCCTCCCGTTCGATGGCGCGCCGGAGGTCGGTCTCGAGCTGGAGCTGGCTCGCCACATCCTGGCGCATCCCGACCTGGAAGAGCTGATGCCGGGCCTTCCCCGCGCCCTTGGCCGAGTACATCGCCGTGTCGGCGTCGCGCAGGAGGTCTTCGGCGCCCTCCTCACCGCTCGAGATGGCGATCCCGGTGCTGACGGAGGTGAAGATCTCCTGCCCGGCGAGGTTGAACGGGGTGGCGAGCACTGCCTGGATGCGGCCCGCTACCACCTCGGTCTCGTCCACCGTATGGATCTCCTCCAGGAGCACCACGAACTCGTCGCCGCCGAGCCGCGCGACGGTGTCGCCGTCGCGGGAGACCTCTTCGAGCCGCTTGGCGAGCTGGCGCAGCAGCTCGTCCCCCTGCAGGTGGCCGAGGGAATCGTTGACCACCTTGAACCGGTCGAGGTCCAGGAAGAGCACCGCACAGTGGAGGTCGGTGCGGCGTCGCACCCTGCGGAGCGCGTGGTCGAGCCGGTCCATGAAGAGGGCGCGGTTCGGCAGGTTGGTGAGCGGGTCGTGAAAGGCGTCGTGGAGCAGCTTCTCCTGCGAGGCCTTCCGCTCCTGGATGTCCGAGAGCGAGCCGGCCAGCCGCGTGGCAGGACCGTCGTTGTCGCGCACCGCCACCCCGCGCGCCAGCACCCAGAGCCAGCTCCCGGCGCGCGTCCGCATCCGGTGTTCGTTCTGGAGGTGGGGCGTGTGACCGGTCAGATGGAGGTCAAGGTCGATCTTCAGCTGCTCGATGTCGTCGGGATGCACCCGGCCGAGCCATTCCTCCGGACTCGACCCGACCTCGCCTTCCGGGCAGCCGAGCATCGCCTTCCAGCGCGGGCCGTAGTAGATCCTCCCGGTCCGGAGGTCCCAGTCCCAGAGTCCGTCGTTGGCACCCGCGGAGGCCAGGGCGTAGCGCTCTTCGCTCTCCCGGAGCGCGGCCTCGGCTCGTTTGCGGGCGGTGATGTCGCGGCAGGTGACCACCACGCCGTCGATGGCGGGATCGTCGAGCAGGGAGTTGGCGCTGACCTCGAGGGTGAGCCAGCTGCCGTCGGCGTGGCGAGTGCGTACCTCGGTCCGGGGCATGGGGCCGGGGTGCTCGGCCAGCTGCCGGAACCTTTCGCGGGCACGGGCCAGCTGGGATGGATGGATGAGGTGGAACACATCGCGTCCGAGGAACTCCTCCGCGCCGTAGCCGAGCAGCCGCTCGAGCGACCCGCTGGCGTATTTCACCCGGCCCTCCCGGTCGAACACCGCGATCACGTCGAGCGCGTTGGCGAGGAGCGACTGGAAGTAGCGCTCGCTGGTCTTCAGCGCTTCTTCGGCGCGGAGCTGACGGGTGATGTCGCGATAGACCCCGATGACGCCGACCTGACGCCCGTCGAGGATGATCGGGCTCCCCAGGACCGAGACCGCCACCGGGGTCCCGTCTTTGCGGCGGCGCGTCGTTTCACGGCTGACCGTCCGCCCCTCGGCCGCCTGCTGGCTCATGTGGGTCGCGTCACGCTCCCCCGGCGCGAGGATCTCGTCGATGGCGCGCCCCTGGACCTCAGACTGCTCCCAGCCGAACAGGCGGGTGAATTCGCCGTTGATCCGACGGACCACGCTCCGGGTATCGAGCAGGGCCATCGCCTCGGGGGAGTGCTCCACCAGCTGCTCGAAGTACGCCTTCTCCACGCGGAGGTCCTCTGCGACCTGCCGGTGCTCGACCACGAACCGGCCGATCAGGACGACAGTGGCGAGCGCGATGAGCGAGATCAGAAGTCCACCGAGATCGACCGAGGGCCCGAGACTCTCGAACCCGGTGTCACCCGGCGTGCTGGTCTCCCGGAGGAGGAGGACCAGGGTCAGGAGGAGGAGGAGGGCCGTCAGGACGGCGAGACGCCAGTCACGCAACCGGCGCAGGAGGACCACGGACCACGCGAAGGCGGTCACGCGGATGGCGAGCGAGACGAGGACGAGGGTGCTCAGAGCATCCCCTGCGCCAGGCGCAGATGTGTGGGGGGTGACCCTAATCTATAGACTCCCGTGTCGTTGCGATACGCATCGGTCCGCGATCTCGGGCCGTTGTGCACCCCCCCCTCGCGTGGAACGTCCTAGTCCGGGTAGAATCGGGCATCCCCCGCTCGCGAACTCGGACCGTCGATGCCACTCCGATGGAGGGCGACCGCCCTCCTGGCCCTCGCCGCCTGTGCCCATGAAATGCCCCCGGAACCGGGCGCAACGAGCCTGGACACCATCCCGATCGTCGGACCTCCGGGCCGTCTGACCCTGAACCGGGGCCAGGACGTGACGCCGGCGTTCACTCCCGATGGCCGTGGCGTCTGGTACGCGTGGGAGAAGCTCGACCGCGCCGACCACGACCTCTGTCTCGGCGTCCTGCCCGTTGGCGGCGGGACCCGGACGCACGAAGTCTGTCACCCCAACCTTGCGGCCAATCCTGACTCGGTCAATTGGTACAACCATCCGGCGCCTCACCCGGACGGCAAGCGCCTCGCATGGCTCCGGATAGGGGCACGGGCGGGGGCACCCCAGTGGGGGAGCGGCGAGATCGTCCTCTCCCGGATCGACGACCTGGGTGATCCCACCCGGTGGCGGCGCCTGACGCCCTTCCCGCACCAGATCGCGCCGGGAAGCCCCCGGCACTTTTACAACCAGGCTGCCGCGATCCAGTGGGCGAACGATTCGACCCTGGTCTTTCTCGGTGAGCTCGTGGTGGCCTTCTCGGCCAATGGCCTGCCGAAGGACACATTCTATACCGGCCTCGAGCTCGGTACCCTCACGGTCCGGGGCGACACCGCGGTGACCGGGTTCATTCCCGGCACCGACGACGCGAGCGGGCTGTCCCTCGGCCCCGGCGGGGCGATCTACTTCACTCGCAACGGGGACGAACGGGTGTATCGGACGACGTTGGCCGGCGGGGTCGTGGACACCGTATTCGATTTCGGCCCCGCGGGATTCGCGCGCGATCCGGTGTACGTCGACGGCGCGATCTACGCGGTGGTCGGCGGGGATGTGAGCTACCTCTTCTATACGGATTTCCCCCGCCGGCTCCAGCACGACGGCGGCGGCGCGCTCTGGCGCGCCGACAGCGCCGGCCTCACCCGCATCGACGATGTCCACCGCTGGCGTCGGCCGACGGTCTCTCCCGACGGGCACACGCTGGTGATCGAGGGGCGCGACCCGGTGAGCGGAGTGACGGACCTGTACCTCCTGAGGCTCAATTGATGAACGTGCGTGGTGCGTGGGGCGTGCGTGGTGCTGCGTGTGCTGCGCTCCTGCTGACCGCCTGGCCGCCCGACCGCCTGACCGCCCAGGTCAACGGCGCCATCACCGGACGGGTCACCGACGCCGCGACCGGCCGCGGGGTAGGCGGCGCGCAGGTCCGCATCCTCGGGACCGGGCAGGGCGCCGCCACCGACACCGGCGGCCGCTTCCGCATTCGCGAGGTCCGGCCCGGGGCGTGGACGCTGGTGGTCCTCCGGATCGGCTACCGCCAGGTCCGGCGCGACAGCATCTTCGTGCGCGGCGGGGAGGTGGTCGGGCTCGAACTCGACATGGCCCCGGTGGCGGTCGAGGTGGAGAGCCTCGTGGTCCGCCAGCAGCGCGACCCGATCCTCGACCCCCTCGCCCCCGCCGCGACGCAGCGGATCACCGCCAAGGACTTCCACAACCTGCCGATCACGACCCTCGATGACGCGCTGGCGCTCTCGGGCGGCACCGTGGACCAGAGCGTGCGCGGTGGCCGCCCGGGCGAACAGGCGTTCGTGCTCGACGGCGTGGGGGTGAAGAACCAGCTCGACGCCTCGACCAACGGTCCCGGCACCCAGATCCCTCCCGACATGCTGCAGGAGGCCTCGCTCGTCTCCAACAGCTTCTCCGCACGCTACGGTTCCGCCATCGCGGGGCTCGTCAACGTGACCACGCGCGAAGGCACCGACCATTGGACCGGGCGCGCCGCCTACGAGAACGACCGCCCTCTCCCCAGCGGGTGGGACTATGGCCTCGACCGGCTCGTGCTCTCCACCTCGGGCCCCCTCGGCGGCGGCATCCGGATGGTCGGCGTGCTCGACGCCGCGGGGCGGATCGACGCCGAGCCGGTGAGCGCGCCGCAGCCGAGGGACCCGCGCGACCTGCGGCACTCGTCACCGCTGCTCCCCTTCAACTCGGGCGAGACGTACAGCGGCGCGCTGAAGCTCGGGGTCCCGATCGCCGGGCACGACGTCCGCTTCTTCCTCCTCCGGTCGGTGGAACAACGCCAGCTCTTCGACGCCGCCTTCAAGTACGACGGACGGTGGTCGCCGGCGCGACACGTGACCGGGACGCTCATCACCGCCCAGACCCAGCACACGTTCGCTCCCACCAGCGTCAGTCCGCTGATCCTCGACACGCGCTTCGGGTGGTTCGACCGCGAGTTCCTCCGGGGCGAACCGCAGGGCCCGATCGACCCCGTCTTCGGCGGCTTCACCGGCAGGCCCCTCCACATCGTCGGCGAAGCGCTGGCCCGCCGTCGGGATGTGACCGACTCCGCGGTGGTGCCAGGAATGCTCCCCCCGGACTACTCGAACTATTCGCCGTACGGGGTCCCCGCCTTCTTCCTCGGCTCCGGCGGCCGGGGCGAAGTCAGCTGGAATCGCTTCCGCGAAGCGCGGATGCAACTCGATTTCACCAAAGGCCTCGGCCAGGGCGCCGATCTCCTCTTCGGCACCGACGTCGCGCGCCAGAGCGTGCAGACCTACCAGCGCGTGCTCGGTTTCCTCCCGGTCGGCTTCGGCGACAGCGTGCCCGCGGCCACCGCCAGCGACTTCTCGCCGATCGCCCTCGGACTCTACGCAGAAGCGCAGCGCCGCATGGGTGATCTGGCGCTGACCGCGGGGCTCCGCTACGACCGCTTCGATCCCGGCGCCGACCTCGGCGGGGGCACCCGGGCGCGGAGCGCGATCGGCCCCCGGCTGGCGCTCTCGACCGTCTTCAATGGCGCCACGCTGGTGATCAGCTGGGGCCGCTTCGCCCAGGCCCCCGACTACCAGTATCTGGTGGATGCGGCCTTCGACGACACCCTCCGGACCGGGCGGTTCCGCGCCGGCAACCCCGATCTCGGCTACGAGACGGCGACCCAGTACGAGTTCTCCCTCCGGACCCGCCCGTCACCGGTGACCAACCTGCGGGTGAACGTCTACGTCAAGCGGCTCGACGGACTGGTGGCGTCGGTGCCCCTCGGCGTGAGCCCCGACTCGAGCGTCTTCGGCAATGCCGACTACGGCACCGTCTATGGCAGCGAGATCCTGTTCGAGCGGGAAGTGTTCAAGGGGTTCCGCGGCCGGATCAACTACACGCTGCAGCATGCGCAGGCGAGCGCGTCGGACGCGTTCCGGCAGCGGCTGCACATCATCGACCCCGGCACCGGCGACACCACCACCGCGTCGAAGGACCAGTTCCCGCTGGACTACGACCGCCGGCATTCGCTCATCACCGTACTCGAGTACGAGGTGCCGGAGCAGCTTCCCGCCGGGCTCCGCGGGCTCGACCTCGCGCTGATCGGCCGCTATTTCAGCGGCCTCCCATACTCGCGCACGACGCCCACGGGCGACACCCTCGTCGGCCCGCCGAACAGCTACCGGCTCCCGTCGCAACAGTCGATCGACCTGCTGGTGCGTCGTCCCTTCGCGCTGATGGGCCGGAAGGGGAGCGTCTACCTCGACGTCCGGAACCTGCTCGACCGGCACAACGTCGTCTCGGTCCGCCGCGACACCGGCAGCCCCTTCATGACCGAAGCGGGGATCCAGGCGGCCGCGTTGACCGCGTATACCGCGCACCCCGAGGCGATCCCGTACGAATCGCCGCGCTACCGCCCGGCCGCCGATCTCGACCAGAACGGGTTGGTGGACGGGTACCCTGAGCTCTATCCCCAGTTCCTCGCCGCCGCGCGCGACGCGTTCCAGCCGACCTTCGCCTACTCGGCGCCACGCCTCGTGCGGCTGGGGTTCGAACTGGTGTTCTAGGAAGTGAGGAGTAAGGAGTGAGGAGTAAGGAGTGAGGAGTAAGGAGTGAGGAGTAAGGAGTGCGGAGTGGAGGTGGATTGAGCGCAGCCGCGGAAGCGCGAAAGAGATCCTGACTTTTGCGCTTTGTGCTTTCCCGCCCACTCGTGACTTGTACTCGCCCCTCGCTCCTTCCCTGATCGCGAGCCCCGCGGCAGATTCCCACCATCCCACCTCCGGAGCCCGTGCGTGCGCCATTCCCTACTCCTTCTGCTCTCGGTCATCGCGGCGCCGCTCGCCGCCCAAGGCGCCGCCCCCGACACCCTCTTCACCATGCGGGAGGAGATGATCCCGATGCGGGACGGGAAACGGCTCTTCACCGTGATGCTCATCCCGCGGAACGCCAGCGCCCCCCTCCCCTTCCTGATGGTGCGCACGCCGTACGGCGCGAGCGACAACGCGAGCGTCCAGTGGGTGGCGCGGGTGTACGGCGAGCTGGTGCCCGACGGCTACATCTTCGTCTTCCAGGATATCCGGGGGCTGCACGGATCCGTGGGGCGGTTCGTGATGAACCGCCCACCCCGGCCGACGGGGAGCACCGAGTCGGACGAGAGCACCGACACCTGGGACACCATCGACTGGCTGGTGGGTCACGTCACCCCCAACAACGGGCGCGTGGGGATGCTCGGCGTGTCGTACCCGGGGTGGACCACGGCGATCGCGGGGCTCGATCCCCATCCGGCCCTCCGCGCGATCTCGCCCCAGGCGCCGATGGGCGACGCCTGGATGGGGGACGACTTCTTCCATCAGGGCGCCTTCCGCCTCAGCTACGGCCTCGAGTATGCCTGGCTGATGGAGGCGAGCACCGACCAGAGCGTGAATCCGAACATCGGCCGGTTCGACAGCTACGACTTCTACCGCTCCTTCGCCACCCTCGGCGACCTCGCGAAAGCGGTCGGCGCCGATGCCTGGCCCACGTGGCGCCGCTACGTGGAGCATCCGGCCTATGACTCCGTCTGGCAGGCGCGCTCGGCCCCGCGCTACCTGACACACGCGAAGGTCCCCACCCTCACCGTCGGCGGGTGGTGGGACCAGGAGGATGAGTGGGGTCCCCTCGCGACCTACGCCGCCCTCGAAAAGAACGACACCGCCAGCCGGAGCTTCCTGGTGATGGGCCCCTGGTACCACGGCCAGTGGAGTGCCGACCGGGGCGACTCCCTCGGCAACATCCGCTTCGGGAGCCCCACCGGGCTCGAGTATCGTCGCGACATCCAGGCCCCCTGGTTCCGCTACTGGCTCCACGGGCAGGGGGACGGGAAGTTCACCGAGGCCACGGTGTACGATGCCGGCGCGAACACGTGGCGCACATTCAGCACCTGGCCGCCGCGCGAAGGGACGGTGCGGGGGCTCTATCTTCGGGAGCACGGGCTCCTCTCCTTCGACGCGCCCACGACGGTCACCGGCGCCGACAGCTGGATCTCCGACCCTGCGCACCCGGTGCCGTATCGCGCGCGCCCGATCGAGCTCACCTACGACCCGCGAGGCTCACGCTGGCGGCGCTGGCAGACCGAGGACCAGCGCTTCGTCGAGGGCCGCCCCGACGTGATGACCTGGCAGACTCCGCCGCTCACCGAAGACGTCACCATCGCCGGCGATGTCGTGGCCCATCTCTACGCCTCGACCACCGGGACGGACGCCGACTGGGTGGTGAAGCTGATCGACGTCTATCCCGATTCGATCGCCGACCGGCCGAGGATGGGAGGCTACGAGCTGATGGTGACGGGAGACATCCTGCGCGGCCGGTATCGCCGGAGCTTCTCGCACCCGGCGCCGATCCCGGCCAACCGGGTGCTCGAGTACACGGTGGATCTCCGCCAGCAGGCGTATCAATTCAAGCAGGGACATCGGATCATGGTCCAGGTGCAGAGCACCTGGTTCCCGGCCTACGATCGGAATCCCCAGACGTATGTGCCCAATATCTTCCTCGCACCGGCGTCCGCCTACCGGCCTGCGACGCACAAGGTCTACCATACGCGCACCCAGCCAAGCCACATCGAGGTGACGGTCGTGGCGCCAGTGACCGGTCACCAGTGACCGGTCACTCCCAGGCACCCGCGTGAGGATCTGGATCGACGCCGACGCGGCACCGCGGGAGGTGAAGGAGATCGTCTTTCGCGCGGCCAAGCGGCTCAAGCTCGAGACGATCCTCGTCGCCAACCAGCGGATGCAGACCCCGGTGGGGATCGCCGAGGTGAGCGCGGTCGTTGTCGAAGGCGGCCCCGACGTAGCGGACCGCTACATCGCCGAGCACGCGGAGGCCGGGGACCTCGTCATCACCCAGGACATTCCGCTCGCGGCGATCCTGGTCCCGCGCCAGGTCACCGTGCTCGACGTCCGCGGCGACGAGCACACCGCCGAGACGATCGGTGAGCGCCTCTCCATCCGGGACTTCATGGAGGGCGTTCGTAACGCGGGTGGCACCACCGGGGGTCCCCCGCCGTACGACGCCCGCGCCAAGCAGGCCTTCGCCTCCGCGCTCGACCGCGTCCTGACCCGGGCGCTCCGCACACGCTAGGAGCACGATGCCCCGCCTCTCCGCCGTCACCCTGGTCGTCCGCGACTACGACGAAGCGATCACCTGGTTCACCAACGT
>JANLXK010000151.1:0-1488 GCA_031365045.1 Gemmatimonadota bacterium
CGCTTCTTGTCGAGCGCGATCGCCTCGACCATCTGCACCGCGGCCGCGCTCGGCGCGTAGTACGCCGACCCGGTCTTGAGGAAGGCCACGATCTCAGCCCCGCCATTCCGGGTGCGCTGGACGATCGGATCGAGCTTCTCCTTCGGCAGCAGCTGCGTCACCGGGATCCCGCTCACGGTGGTGTAGCTGATCAGCGGCACCATCGTGTCGCCGTGACCGCCCAGCACCATCGCCTGGATGTCCTCGACGCTCACGTCCATCGCCTCGGCCAGGAAGGCCCGGTAGCGGGCGGTGTCGAGCACGCCGGCCATCCCGATGACCCGCTCCTTCGGGAAGCCCGACTCCTTGAATGCCACGTAGCACATCACGTCGAGCGGGTTGCTCACGACGATGATGATCGACTTCGGGGCCACCCGCTTGATCTCGCTCGCGACGCTCTTGACGATGCCAGCGTTGGTCTTGACCAGGTCGTCGCGGCTCATCCCGGGCTTCCGGGCGATGCCGGCGGTGACGACGAAGATCTCGGACCCCGCCGCGGCGTCATAGCTGGTCGCGCCGACGACACGGGAGTCGAACCCCTCGATCGGGGCCGACTGCCACTGGTCGAGGCCCTTCCCCTGGGGCACGCCGTCCACCACATCGATGAGGACGACGGTGCGGGCGAGAGACTTCTCGGCCAGGCGCTGGGCCGCGGTGGCCCCGACGTTCCCGGCGCCGACGACGGTGATCTTGTTGAGCATGTTGGGTGGTCGCGAGTCTCGGGTCACGGGTCACGAGGGGTCGGGACGGAGAGTACCTCCGTGACGCGCGACCCGCGACTCGTGACCAAACAATTGGCGCCCCAGCATCCTTCACCGGGAGCGCCGTAAGTTAGCCGAAGCTGGGGCGTTCTTCTACCCCGGCTTCTTTCCGCTCCGCCGACGCGGGCGTCCCTTCTTGACCGGCGCGGCGGCGATGCCGGGGAGTGCCGCGGTCGACCCCGTCTTCTCGAGCGCGGCGCCGAGCACCGTCCGCACCGCGGCGGTCCAGTCGCCAGCGGGGAGCCGGTACAGCCGGTGGGGATACTTCTCCTTGATCCGTTCGGGGAGCCCGTCGGGCCCGGCGAACATCAGCACGCTGGTGGACCGGAGCCGCGCCTCACCGATCTCCTTGGCGCCATCCGGGGTGAAGTAGTAGCACCGCTCCCGCGTGATGGCCCGCCGGAACTCGAACCAGTCGGGGTGGATCCAGAGGTCGAGTTGCCCGCCGGCCTCTTCGCCCTCCAGATCCTCCGTCTCGAACCCGACGGGCCCGATCAGGTGCAGCGACGTCCCGCTCGCAGCACAGAGGCCCGCCACCTGGTCGGCGGCGGCGCGGTCGTTCGGTTCCATCAAGGCGATGTGCATGGTCGTAAAGATAGTGGGAGGCGTCCATCAGCGATGCTCGATCGAGGGCCGCGCCGAGGGGCGACCCCCCGGGTCGCCCTTTGCAGAAGAAATCGAGATCTCA
>JANLXK010000183.1:0-1481 GCA_031365045.1 Gemmatimonadota bacterium
GGGTGCCGGCGAGGGTCATCACCGTGCGGTTGGTGGCCTTCCCGGCGTCCACGTGGAGGAGCTTGGCACCCTCGACCGACTTGAGCCGAGCGGAGATGCGGCGGATGATCTCCGGGTCGCGGCCTTCGGAGAAGTTCGGCACGCATTCGATCAGGGCGGACATCGGGGGGTCCCGGGGAGAAGGTAGGCGACAAAGTTAGTCGGCCCGTCGCGGAAGGCCACCGCAGGCGGGCGCCGCGATCGCCCGGAGCGTATCTTTCGGGCCTACCCTTTCCGGAGACACCCATGAACATGAAGATGCCCGCCAAGAACCTCGGTATGCTCGTGCTCGGTGCCTGGCTCATTCTCACCGGGCTGATCCCGCTCCTCGACCTGAGCTTCTCCGGACTCGGCACCCTGATGGCAGTGGGCGCGATCGCGGCAGGGGTGTTGATCATCATCGGGAAGTAAACCTCACCTCCAGCCCCCTCCCCTGCCCCTCCCCCTGTCGGGGGAGGGGTGGTTTCGTGCGCAGCGATCGGTACCACGTCGCGTCAGAATGGTGACGGGTTCGGAAGCATTCGTTCCGATACTGGTGGATGCCTCCATCACCGCTCCTTGCCGAAGTCCGGACGAAGCTCCGCGCGTTCCACTACGCCCGACGAACGGAAGAGGCGTATGTCGGGTGGATCAAGCGCTACATCCGGTACCACCGGAACGTCCATCCGCTGAAGCTGGGTGAACCCGAGGTGGTGGCGTTCTTGACGTGGCTGGCGCTGGAGCGGCGGGTGGCCGCGAGCACCCAGAACCAGGCGCTCGCGGCGCTGCTTTTCTTCTATCGAGATGTCCTGGGGCGAGAATTGGCGGACCTGGGGATGCTTCCTCGGGCGCGGGAGGGACATCGGCTTCCGGTGGTGATGACGCCGGGAGAGGTCGCCAAGGTCCTCGGAGAGTTGAGCGGGGAGCCGCGGCTGGTGGGGATGTTGTTGTACGGAGGGGGGCTGCGGCTGAGCGAGGCGTTGGAGCTTCGGGTAAAGGATCTCGATTTCGGGAGGGGGGAGATCTGGGTCCGGCGGGGCAAAGGGAAGAAGGATCGGGTGACCGTATTGCCGATGGCGGCGGTGCCGGAGCTCCGGGCGCACCTGGCGAAGGTGCAGGTCCGTTGGCGCGCCGATCTCGGCGCCGGCGTGAAGGTGGGGCTGCCGGACGCGTATGAAGTGAAGCATCCCGCCGCGGCGCAGGAGTGGACGTGGTGGTGGGTCTTTCCGGCCCAGCGGGTGATGCGGAAGAGTGCGGGGGGTGGGAAAGAGAGGTGGCACCTCCACACGTCCGTGGTGCAGCGGGCGATGACCGCCGCGGTCAAGGCCGCCGGGATCGGGAAGAAGGCGAGCTGTCACACGCTGCGGCACAGCTTTGCAACACACCTCTTGGAGGATGGAGGAAATATCCGGACCGTGCAGGAGCTGTTGGGACACCGGGACCTGAGCACGACGATGATCTAC
>JANLXK010000017.1:0-1987 GCA_031365045.1 Gemmatimonadota bacterium
CGGCCTCATCACCATCGCCTACACCTGGCACGGCGGGTTGAAGGCGGTGGTCTGGACCGACGTGGTGCAGCTCGCGGTGTACGTCACCGGCGGCGTCACGGCGGTCATCATCGCCGTGAATCTGGCCGGCGGGTGGCATACGGCCTGGGCCGCGGCGAGCGCGGCCGGGAAGCTCCGCCTCTTCCGCCCCGAGCTCTCGTTCACCGCCCCCTATACCCTCCTCGCCGGGCTGCTCGGCGGCGCGCTCCTCTCGGCGGCGAGCCACGGCACCGACCAACTCATTGTCCAGCGCCTCCTCGCGACCCGCTCGTTGAAGGACGGCCGTATCGCACTGGTGGGATCGGGGTTCGCGGTCTTCCTGCAGTTCACGCTCTTTCTGGCGGTCGGGGTCGCGATCTGGACCGCCGGAGCGGCGCCGGAGACCGGACTGTCGGACGAGATCTTTCCCCGCTTCGTGGTGGATCATTTCCCGGTCGGACTCTCCGGACTTCTGGTGGCCGGGATCCTGGCGGCCTCGATGTGTTCGCACAGCTCGGCCATCAGCGCGCTCGCGTCGTCGTCCACCTACGACCTCTATGCCACCTGGACCGGCCGCACCGATCCGACGCACTTGCTCAAGATCGGCCGAGGCCTCACCCTCTTCTGGGGGCTGGCGCTCATTGCCGGGTCGCTGGCGTTCCATTTCTTCTCGCGGAGCGGAACGCCGATCGTGGTGCTTGCCCTCTCGATCGCTTCGGTGACGTACGGCGGCCTCCTCGGCACCTACATCCTGGCCGGAAGGTGGGCCCGCGCCACCGGCCGCGACGTGATCGGGGCCATCGGGGTCACCACCGCGGTGATGCTCGTGGTGATCTTCGCCAAGGTCATCGCTGGGACCCCAGGCCTGGCGTGGCTGGCCCCGGTGGGACAGCTGGCCTGGCCCTGGTACGTCCCGCTCGGCACCGCGCTGGCCCTGCTCAGCGGCGTATTGTTCAGCTACCTTCCCCGGCACCCAACCCCCTCCCGGACGGCGTGATGAACGGCATTTTCGTGGGCGTGAACGTCGGCGGCACCCGCACCACCGCGGTGGTCGGCAACGCCACCGAGATCCTCGGCAAGGCCAATGGTCCCGGAGCGGCGGTCCGCCCGGGCCGCGCCCTCACTTCCGCCAACACCATCGCCGACGTGACCCGGAAGGCGCTCGCCGCCGCGGGGGAGCTCACAGCCGAGGCGATGGTCGTCGGCGCCGCCGGTGCGGGCCGGGATCCGGAACGGAGCGAGGTCCTCAACGCGCTGACGAACGAGCAGGTGGCCGAGCGGGTGCAGGTGACCACTGACATCGAGATCGCTTTGGTGGCGGCCTTCCCCGATTCCCCGGGGATCGTGCTCAACGCCGGCACCGGGAGCATCGCGCTCGGCCGGGACGCGAGCGGCAAATCGCACCGTGCCGGCGGATTCGGGTGGCAGATGGGGGACGAGGGGTCGGGCTACGGGATCGGCCGGGCGGCGATGGGGGCGGTGAGCCGCGCGCACGACGGTCGGGGGCCGGCCACCAAGCTGACGCTCCGTGCGATGGCGGCGGCCAAGGCGAACAACTTCGACCAGTTCGTGAGCTGGGGCACGACCGCGACCCCGGCCGACGTGGCGGCGCTCGCCCCCGGGGTGATCGAGATGGCGGTCCTGGGAGACCAGGTGGCCCAGGGGATCGTGGATTACGCCGTCCGCGAGCTGGTGCTCCTGGTGACCGCGCTCCAGGCGGTCTGTGGCCCGAGCCCGCACTCGGTGGCGCTCGCCGGCGGGCTGCTGGCGATCGATGGGCAGCTTCGTCCTGCTGTCATCGCCAAGCTCAAGGAGACCCGGGGGATCAAGGTGGTCGAGGCTGAGGTCGATGCGGCGCTGGGGGCCCTGGGGATGGCGCGGAAACTGAAGTGAGATGAGAGGAGACGGGAGGAGACGAGAGGAGTCGAGAGGTCGATCGCTTCAATGAACAAGGGGGTCCCACCGTGGG
>JANLXK010000219.1:0-3964 GCA_031365045.1 Gemmatimonadota bacterium
CCGCGCGGTTAGGTCGCCAGGAAGATCACGAACCCCTGCAACCTAGGAAGGAATGGGGTCGGATGTCAATTCCAAAGCTACTCGGTCGGGATTCGAGGGGCCCTAGGAAGGCCCCCGGCCGAATTGGGCACCGATGAGCGCCCCGATAGTCCCCATCATTCCTATCACGAGTGATGCGCCGAGCAGCTCCCTGCCAAGAGAGGCTTGGCACCCGTTATCGGATCCTACGCAGAATTGGTGCGCGATATATGCCATCCCGGCGCCGGTCGCCGCGCCCACCCACAGACCCGCATAGCGGTAGTCGTTCGATCCGTCGCCGAATATTCCGGTCGTCCGCGGGGCCCCCGCAGCACTTGCCAGATCGCCGGATCGCCACAGCCTGCCGCTCGAAAATGCCGGCACCGCCCCAGACTGAGAAGCCAGGTCCGTCGGATAGGCGAAGCAGGAGATGGCAAGGAGCATCGGGAGAACAACATTCCTGCGTCGCATCGAGCGCTTTCGTCGGGAGGCACTGCGTCGAAAAGTAGGATCAGTCCTATGCTAGACAGGCCCTCGATGATCGCCCTAAGGAATTGCCGAAGCTTCCCTTTTCTATCGGTTAGGTCCTCCCACAAGACCCTCGAGCACCCGATCGGCCACACCGCCCCGGACGGAGAGCTCGCTCCACTTCCCATTGGCGCGCGTCGGATGGACCCGATTGGCGAGCACCACGATCACCAGATCGCGCGTGGGATCGATCCAGATCGAGGGGCCGGTGAAGCCGGTGTGGCCCACGCTGGTCGGTGCGAGGAGGCGTCCCGCCGTGCCGTTGGGAGAAGGGGTATCCCAACCGAGCGCCCGGCTCGATCCCGGCACCATCTCCTGCCGCCGGGTGAACTCCTGCACCACCGAGTCCACTTTCCAGGTGCGGAGGAAGACCTCACCGAATTGGAGGAGGTCCACCCCATCACTGAAGAGACCGGCGTGACCCGACACCCCATCGAGGCGGGCGGCGTTCTCGTCGTGCACCTCGCCGACCAGCATTCGCTTCCGCCAGGCGGTGTCAAGCTCCGTCGGCGCGATCCGGCCATGTGTCGGCCCCTTCGGCAGGTAGCCGGAGCTGGTCATCCCGAAGGGTGTGGCGATCCGCTCCGTGAACAGAGAGTCGATCCGTGTCCCGTAGATCAGCTCGAGCGCCTGGGTCAGCACGACGATGCCGAGGTCGCTGTACACCATCCGGATGCCGGGGAGGGTGTCGAGCGGGGTGGTGTCGGCGAGCGCCATCGCTGCCGCGCGACTGTCGGCCTGCAAGTAGAGCGCCCGCCACGCCGGGAGCCCGGTCGAGTGGGTGAGGAGCTGCCGCACCGTGATCGAGTCCTTGTGTGCGCCCTGGAAGGCCGGGACGTAACGCTGGATCGGGGCGTCGAGGTCGAGCTTCCCTTCGCGCACGGCGTCCATCACGAGCGTCGTCAGCACGATGACCTTGGTGACCGAGGCCATGTCGTAGAGGGTGAGCGAGTCGGGGCGCGTGCGGTCGTCCTGCCCGAGGTGGCCGGTGCCGTAGTACCAGCGATGCCCGTGCGAGCTCACGGCGATGACGGCACCCGGCGCGGCTCCCTGCGCGATGACGGAGTCAAGGAAGTACGCCGCGCCCCAGAGGGGGGAAGAGTGAGGGATGTTGGGTGTTGGGTAATGCGTATTGGGGGCGCACCCGGCGCTCACCGCGCAACACGCAACACGCAACACCCACCACGCCCCCCTCATCGCCGTTCCAGCCCGCTCCCGATCACCAGCGACGGGGGGATCGAGATCGGCAGCCGTCCGCTGATCGGCGCCGTCCCGGCGAGCGCGCGCGCCACTGCCGCCTCCATCGTCGTGTTCGGCGTCCACGCCACCATATAGCTCCCGATCGACGGGATCTGCTGCACGATGTAGGGCGAGCCGAGCGAGACGAGGATGGCCGGGCGGACCCGGGCGACGCTGTCGGCGAGGGCGGCCCAGGCATCGGGGAGGGTGATCGTCCCGCGGCCGGCCAGGGTCCGGACCGAAGCCACGAAGATCGGGAGGCCGTTCCGGGCGAGCGCGACGCGGGCCGAGTCGTAGCTGGCGGGGCCGCTCATCCCCCAGAGCTTGAAGATCGAGACGCCGATCCCCAGGCCGCGGAGTTCGATGGTCAGGGTATTGCCGACGGTGGTGGAGTTCTCGTCGCCGTAGGTGATGAGGGTGACCGAGCGGCGGCCCCCCCGGCGGAGGGAGTCCACCGTCCCGCCCGCATCCCGCGCCAGCACGATCGCTCGGCGCATCAGGTCGGCGGCGTTGGTCTTGAACTCCTGGCGACCGACCGTGAGCGGGATCCCCTCGACGTCCACCGTGCGGTGTTGGAAGAGGCCGAGCTTCTCCTTGAGCGCCAGGATGCGGCGGAGGGAGACGTCGATCCGCTCGACCGTGATGCGGCCATCCGCGACCGCCTGGGTCAGGGAATCGAGGGCGGCGCGCGGGTCGGCGGGCTGGAGCAGGAGGTCGGCGCCGGCCAGGAGGGCGCGCACCGAGGCGGAGGCACCCCCATCGGTGGAGATCCCGCCCATGTTGAGCGCGTCGGTGACCACGATGCCGTGGAAGGCGAGCGAGTCGCGCAGCACCCCGGTGAGCATCATCGAGGAGAGCGACGCGGCGCGGGTGAATCCGGTATCGACCCCCGGCATCGCGATGTGGGCCGTCATCACCGCGCCCACCCCGGCTCGCACGGCCGCACGGAAGGGGACCAGCTCGACCGAGTCGAGCCGAGGCCAGAGGTAGGGGATCACGGGGAGCGAGATGTGGCTGTCGGTGCCGGTGTCGCCGTGCCCGGGGAAATGCTTCACCGTGGCGAGCATCCCATGTTCCTGGATGCCGTGGATGGTGGCGCTCACCAGGGCGGCCACCCGCGCCGGGTCCTCGCCGAATGAGCGGGTGTTGATGATCGGATTGGACGGGTTGTTGTTGACGTCGGCCACCGGAGCGAACGCCATGTGGACCCCGACCGCCCGGCCCTCGAGCGCCGTGACCCGTCCGACCTGGTAGGCGTCCAGTTCCGTTCCGCCCGCGGCGATGCCCATATTGGTAGGGAACGGGGTGCCGCCATTGAACCGGAAGGCGCTCCCCCCTTCGAGGTCCGCGGCGATCAGGAGCGGCAGGCGGCTGCGGCGCTGCAGATAGTTGAGCTTCACCGCGATGTCGAGCGGCGAGCCGCCGGCGATGATGATCCCGCCGAGCTGGAGCGAGTCGACCCAGCCGGCGGCGCGGACGAGGGTCGAGTCGTCGAAGGCGGCGTAGCTCCCCGGCACCCAGGGCATCAGCAGCTGGGCCAGCTTCTGCCGGGTCGTGAGGCTCTGGATCAGGGCGTCGATATCGGGATGACCGGCGCGGGCCTCGATGACCGCCTGTGGCAGGACTACCGCGGGGAGGTCGGGGATGTGCCCCGTATACGGCGCGGGGACGAGGCGGGGCGACGAAGGACCGCACCCTCCGAGGGCCGCGGCCACGACGACACCAAGGATCAACGACCAACGATCGCGGAGAGTGTGATGCACGTTCGCTCGGCCTGGGTGATGATGATGGTGGCGGTCGGCGCGGCCGCCTGTGGTGGTGGTGCCGCGGCGCCTGTGGTGGTGCCGGCGCGGCGGGCCGCGCGCCCTGGGCTCGAAGTATTGCTGGGAGACAGCGCGTCCCTGGTGACCGGGAAGCGGGTCGGCCTCGTGACCAACCAGAGCGGGGTCGACGCCACCGGCGTCAGCGGGGTCGATCGGCTCCGGGCCGCGGGGGTCGAGCTCGTCGCGCTCTTCAGCCCCGAGCACGGTTTCCGCGGCAATGCCGATCCGGGGGAGGCCGTGGCCTCGACCACCGACTCGGCGACCGGTCTTCCAATCTACTCCCTCTATGGGCGGAATCGCGTCCCCTCCGACTCGGTGGTGCGCTCCCTCGACGTCCTCCTCGTCGACCTGCAGGA
>JANLXK010000254.1:0-1651 GCA_031365045.1 Gemmatimonadota bacterium
CGCACTGCACGACATGGTCGGCAAGCGGCTCGGCGTCCCGCTCTGGAAGCTCTGGGGGCTCGACCCCGCCAAGGCGCCGAAGAGCACCTTCACGATCGGCCTCGACACGGTCGAGAAGATGCAGGCCAAGGTGGGTGAGGCGGAGCAGTATCCCATCCTCAAGATCAAGCTCGGCACCGACCGCGACATCGCGATCCTGCAGGGGCTCCGCGACGTGACCAAGAAGGAGCTCCGGGTCGACGCCAACTGCGGCTGGAGCGTGAAGCAGGCGGTGCAGATGCTCCCGGTGCTCGAGGAATTCGGCGTGACGGTGCTGGAGCAGCCGCTCGACCCACGTGACATCGACGGGCTCGGCACCGTGCGCCGCGCCTCAAGCCTGCCCGTCATCGCCGACGAGAGCTGCCTGGTGGCCGCCGACATCCCGCGCCTGGTGGGGAACGTCGACGGGATCAACATCAAGCTCGCCAAGTGCGGTTCGCTCCGCGAAGCGCTCCGGATGATCCAGGTGGCACGGGCCAACAACCTGATGGTGATGGTAGGGTGCATGATCGAGAGCTCGCTCGCCATCACGGCGGCGGCGCACTTCTCCCCGCTGGTGGACATCGTCGACCTAGACGGTGCCGCCCTGCTCGCGAACGACCCGTTCGTCGGCGCCACCATCACCGGCGGCCAGGTGACCCTCCCCGAAGGCCCCGGGCTCGGAGTCCGACGGCGGTGACCTCGGCGACCACCTACGCCCAGGTCGCCCTCCCGCTCGCGGTCGCCGAACCCTACACCTACGCCGTACCTGACGCGCTCGCCGACCGTGTCGTGGCGGGCGCGCGCGTCGTCGTGCCCCTCCGCCAACGCGAAGAGGTCGGGATCGTCGTGGCGGTGGGAGTCCCCGCGCCCACTCAGGCGGCACGCGAGATCCTCTCGGTCCCCGATGCGGTCCCCGCGATCTCCGGTCCGCTGCTCGAGACGGTGCGGTGGGTGGCGGGCTATTACGGGACGCCGCTCGGCATCGCGCTCAAGGCGGCCCTTCCCGCGGCGCTCTGGGGGAGCTCGTCGGTGATCGTAGCGGTCGTGTCCGGGGCGGAGCGGGGGGGAGGGACCGCCGGAGAAGTGATGGCCTGGCTCGACCGGAAGGGGGGCGAGGCCGAGGTCGGGACCATCGCGCGGCATTTCAAGAAGGCGGTCTGGGACGTCGTCAATCGGCTCGTCCGGGTCGGCGCAGTGGTGCTCCGGGTCGAGGCGCCCGACACGCGTGCGGAAGAGCTGACCGAGCGGATCCTCGTGCTGACCGAAGCGGGGATGCCCCTCCTCGAGCGCGACCGGCTCTTCGCGAGCGCCAAGGAACAGCGGCGGCTCTACGAGACCCTCGAAGAACTCGGGGGCCGAGCGTCGGTCACGCACCTCACGCATCAGCTCGACTTCGGCGCGAGCGTGCTCAAGGGGATGCTCGACAAGGGGCTCGTCACCGTCGAGGTGGAAGAGAAGCTCCGCGACCCCTTCGGTGAAGACGCCGGCACCGCGCCGCCCACCGTACTCACGAGCGATCAGCGTGCGGCCCTCGACCAACTGGCCCACCTGCCCACTGGCCGCGGCGGGGCGGGGCGCCCCGCCCAATTGCACCGCGTCACCCGGAGCCGCCAGACCCCCCGCTACCACG
>JANLXK010000275.1:0-1941 GCA_031365045.1 Gemmatimonadota bacterium
CCCCTGGTGTATGCCGGCGTTCCATCGGGGGAACGTCGGCGCAAGGCCGCGGCGGCGTTGGAACGGGTGGGCCTCGGCGACCGTATGGACCACAAGCCCAACGAGCTCTCCGGGGGCCAGCGCCAGCGGGTGGCCATCGCCCGGGGCCTCGTCAACGACCCGGCCCTGCTCCTGGCGGACGAACCCACGGGTAACCTCGACTCCACCACCACCGAAGAGATCCTGGGCGTGTTCGAGCGGCTCCACGAGCAGGGACAGACCATCATCATCGTGACCCACGAATCCGAGGTGGCGGCGCACGCCCACCGGACCGTCGTGATCCGCGACGGGCGCATCGCGAGCGACAAGATGAACCGAGAGGCGGCAGCCTGAGATGAAGGTCTTCGACGCGGTGCGAGAGGCGGGTCACACGATCCGGACCCAGAAGCTGAAGACGGCTTTTTCGATGATCGGCGTCCTGATCGGCGTGACCTTCCTCATCGCCGTCGTGTCGATCATCCAGGGCATGAATGCGTACATGGAGGACAAGTTCGCCAACGGCCTGATCGGGCTGAACACCTTCCAACTCGCCCAACGTCCGACCATCAATACCGGGAATGTCGAGGAAGAGGTGTGGCGCGAATGGCAGCGCCGCCCCCGGCTTCGGTACGATGACGCCGACTACATCGAGCCCCGCCTCACCACCCCGGCGGTGGTCTCGCGCTATTGCCAGGACCGCGCCACCCTCGGCGTCGGCGGCAAGGTCGCCAAGGACATCACCCTGGTCGGCACCGACCCCGCGTTCTTCACCATCAAGAACTACAACCTCTCCTCGGGACGGATTTTCACCGCCCAGGAGCTTCGCACCGCCCAGCCGGTGATGGTGGTGGGGACCCTGGTGGCCGAGAAGCTCCTGCCGGGACAGGATCCGCTTGGCAAGGAGATCTCGGTGGCCGGGATCCCCTACCGGGTCATCGGGGTGGTGGAGCCGCAGGGAACGCTCTTCGGGCTCTCGATGGACAAGTTCGTCGTGACCCCCTACACCGCTCCCGCGCGGCGCTTCATCTGTCCCATCGGAGTGCTCGACTATATCTCCTTCCAGGCCGCCGACCCGCAGCAGATGGTGGGGCTCCGGGACGAGGTCGAGTCGCTGATGCGCCAGCGCCGGGGCCTCCGGCCCGGGCAGGCCAACAACTTCGACTTCACCGACTCCAAGAGCGCGCTCGAAGGGTGGAACAAGATCTCCGGCTTCCTGATCGCCGCCCTCCCGATGCTGGTCGGGATCGGCCTGGTGGTCGGCGGCATCGTGATCATGAACATCATGCTCGTCTCGGTGACGGAACGGATCCGGGAGATCGGCGTGCGAAAGGCCCTCGGCGCCAAGCGGCGTGACATCCTGATGCAGTTCCTGGTCGAGTCGGCCACCATCTCCACCTTCGGCGCCGCCTGCGGCGTGGCCTTGGGCATCGTGCTCGCGATGGCGGTCACCGCGCTCTCCCCCCTCCCCGCCAAGGTGGCCCCCTGGTCGGTCCTCCTCGGGGTCGGGCTCGGGATGACCGTCGGCATCGTGGCCGGGGTGTATCCGGCCACCCGCGCCGCCAAGCTCGACCCCATCGTCGCCCTGAGGTCCGAATGAGCCGACCCCGCTATCGTCGTTCGCTGTTGAACCCCGCCCGCCTCCTGGAAGGGGTCGGGATCGCGTTCGACTCGGTGCGCAGCAACAAGGTCCGCGCCTCGCTCACCATCCTCGGCGTCGCCATCGGGGTGAGCGTGGTGATCGCCATCGGCGCCGGCATCCGCGGGATCAACAACTCGATCGTGGCGATCCTCGAGGAGACCGGCCCGAAGACCTTCTTCGACTCCCGGTACTTCTCGGGGGGGCTCAACATCAGCGACGGCTCCGACGAGCTCTCGCCCTGGCGACGGAACCCCTGGATCACCGTCAAGGAGGCGGAGCTCATC
>JANLXK010000297.1:0-3030 GCA_031365045.1 Gemmatimonadota bacterium
GAGTGCGGCCTCCTGGTCGACGGCTTCGACACCCCCAACGTGGTGATGATGCCGCACAACCCGCCCTACTACCAGCAGCTGCTGGAGCGGGCGGGGTTCACCAAGGCCAAGGACCTCCTCGCCTACGAGGGAGGGAACGCCGCCCACCCGGTGGACACCCCCGACCGGCTCAAGCGGGCGGTACGGATCACCCTCGAACGGAACGGGGTGACGCTCCGCAAGCTCGACATGAAGCACTTCGCGGCCGAGGTGGACCTGATCAAGCAGGTCTACAACCAGGCCTGGGAGAAGAACTGGGGCTTCGTGCCGATGACCGACGCGGAGATCGACCTGCTGGCCAAGAACTTCAAGCCGGTCATCATCCCGGAAATGGTCACCTTCGCCGAGAAGGACGGACGGCCGGTAGGATTCGGCCTGGCGATCCCGGACCTCAACGAGGCGCTCATCACCAACCGCGACGGCGGGATCGTGAAGGGCGCGTTGCTCATCCTCTGGTGGAAGTTCCGCAGGAAGTTCACCCGCGCGCGCATCCCCCTCCTCGGCGTCGTGGCCGACTTCCGCGGCAAGGGGCTCGACTCCGCCCTCTACCACGAGGTGTGGGCGAAAGCGGGGGAGCAGGGGATCGGCTGGGGCGAGGGGGGCTGGATCCTCGAGGACAACCCGGCAATGAAGCTGGGACTCGAGAAGATGGGGTTCCGTGTCTATAAGACCTATCGGATGTATGATCGGGCTATCAGCGCCTAGCGAGGAGCGCCGGGAAGCGAGAAGCGAGGAGCGCCTAGCGAGAGCAAGGCCAGCCCCCGCGATGGGAGGCACGCCTACTCTCGCTTCTCGCTTCGCGCTAGGCGCTGCCTGATGCGTGCCTTCCTCACCGGCGCCACCGGTTTCGTCGGCGGCCACCTCGTGGACCAGCTCCTCGCGGGCGGTCACCAGGTCACCGCCCTCGTGCGCACGCCCAGCAAGGGGGCCGCGCTCGCCGAACGGGGGGTGACCCTCGTGCAGGGGGACCTGCGCGATCTCCGTGCGCTCCGGGAAGGGGCCGCGGAGGCGGACGTCGTGTATCACGTCGCGGCGCTCACCGGGGCCGTGAACGAGGCGGAGTTCCTCACCGCCAACCGCGAGGGGACTGCCAACGCGCTCAGCGCCGCGGTCGCCGCCCCCAAGCGGCCCCGGCTCGTGTACGTCAGCTCGATGGCGGCTGGCGGCCCCTCCCGCCGCGGCAGGCCGAAGTGCGACGCCAGCGATGACCATCCGGTCACGATGTACGGCCGCAGCAAACTGGCCGGCGAGCGGATGCTCCGCGCCTCGCAGCATCCATGGGTGATCCTCCGCCCCCCGACGGTGTACGGTCCGCGCGACCGCGAGAACCTGCTGACGCTGTTCAAGGCGGCCCGCACCGGTTTCGCCCCCGTCTTCGGCGACGGCTCGATGGAGCTCTCCGCGATCTACGTCGCCGACCTGGCGTCGGCCTGCATCGCGGCGGCCACCGCGTCGGGAGTGACCGGCGGAACCTACTACGTCAACCATCCCGAAGTGGTGACGAGCGCCGCGCTGGTGCGGAAGATCGGCCGCACCATGGGACGTACCGTCCGGTTGATCGGGATCCCCGAGCTCGTGGCGCGGGGGATCCTGACCCTCACCGGGGCCAGCGCGACGCTCCTCCAGCGGAAGACGATCCTCCGCCCGGACAAGGCGAACGAGTTCTACCAGGAGGCCTGGACCGGGGACCCCTCCCCGTTCACCGCCCGGAGCGGGTGGACCGCCGCCACCGACCTCGACCGGGGCCTGGCCCAGACCCTCACCTCCTACAAGGAAGCGGGGTGGCTCTGAACGCCGCGGCACCGGACCCGATGGCATCCGCGGCGCCGCATCGGCTGCTGCTCGTCGACAAGCTCGTCGTCAGTTACGCGGCGATCGTCACGGTCGTCGCCCTGACCCGGCTCGACGTCTCGCCGGGCAACTGGGGGATCGCGCTCGGCCATCTCCTGATGATCCTCCTCGCCTTCCTGGTGCGCCGCCCCGGGCTCGGTAAGGTCGGCCAGGTGCTCGGCGACGTCTATCCGCTGATCCTCCTGGCGCCGCTCTGGGCCGCGCTCGACGTGCTCCAGGGCCCGCACAGTCTCCCCGTGCACGATGCGATCGTGCAACGGTGGGAGCTCGCCATCTTCGGCGAACTGAAGAGCGAACTCTGGTGGCGGCGCTACCCGTACCCGTGGCTCTCCACCATCCTGTACGGCGCGTACTGGTCGTACTACTTGATCGTCCCGACCCCGGTGCTCTTCTTCCTCTTCCGGGGGGACCGGGCCGCCGTCAGGCGGACGATCCTGCTCGAACTGGGGACGTTCCTGTTCTGCTACCTCTGGTTCGTCTTCTTCCCGGTCGCGGGACCGTACTTCGTGTTCGAGAGGCCCAGCGGTGTGGGGGTCGACAACCCGATGGCACGGCTGGTGTACGCGACCTTGGCCAGCGGGGCGTCCTACGGCGCGACCTTTCCCTCCTCGCACGTTGCCGCCACCACGGCGGCGGTGTTCGCGGCGTGGCTCGGGAGCCGGCGACTGGCGTACTTCCTGGTGATCCCTGCCCTGCTGCTCGCCATCGCCACCGTCTACTGCCACATGCACTATGCCGTCGACGCGAGCGCCGGGGTCCTCATCGGTGTCGTGCTGCCGCTGCTCCTGCTCCGGTGGGATCACGGGCAATCGGCGAACGTGGAGGCGTAGGGAGTTGAGAGTTGAGAGTTGAGAGTTGAGAGTTGAGAGGGGTGCGATGTCGGGCCCCTGCTCGGGAACCTGACACCGCACCCCTCTGAACTCTTGACTCTGAACTCCTGAGCGGGACGCCGACTTCAGCGCACCGTCAGCCGGCTCACTGCACCGTGATCGATCCGTGCATCCCGGTGGCCATGTGCGGGAGGCAGGTGAACTTGTACAGACCGGCCGGAGCGCCCGCGAACGAGATCGTGTAGGTCTCGCCCTGGGCCAGGATCAGGTTCGACGCAAGGGGACCCATCCGGTTCGGCATGTTGGCGTC
>JANLXK010000307.1:0-14547 GCA_031365045.1 Gemmatimonadota bacterium
ACCCGTGCCGCCGCCGGCCCCGAAAAGTCGAGGGTGGCGAAGTTCCGCGCGTTCACCAGCGTCCCCTCCACCCGACCGGTATTCTGTTCCTCGGCCGAAGGCGCCGACACTCCGGCGCTCAAGGGGGAGACGGTCAGGTCATAGAGCGGGTAGGTCCCCGGCCGCTCCATCCGGGTCAGCTCGGTGTGGTGCCGGTCACCGGAGAGGAAGACCACCCCTTTCACCTGCTCCTGCGCCAGGAGGTCGAGCAGCCGCTGCCGCTCCGCGGCGTAGGTGGCGTAGTTCTCCCAGACCGTCGCCGGATTGAGCACCTGCCCCCCGAACGCGACGATCTTGAAGGTGGCGCGGCTGGTGGCGAGCGCGTCGATCAACCACTGGAGCTGGGCCTCGCCCAGGTAGGGACGGTCGCCGGTGGTCCGCTTGTCCGGCGCGCGGAACCACCGGTCGTCGAGCAGGAAGACCTCCGCGTCCCCCCACGCGAACTGCGACGTGATGGCGCCGCCGAGCTCGGGGATGCCCCGCCCCGGATTCGGCCAGAAGAGCCCGAACCCGGCCCGGGTCTCGCCCTTGTTCCAGAAACCGCGGTCGGCGTCGTTGGGACCGTAGTCGTGGTCGTCCCATATCGCGTAGTGCGCGGTCGAGGCGAGGAACGGCTGCAGCGCCGGCAGGGACCGCGTGTGGGTCCACCGCCGGAGGATCCCCGTCCAGCTGTTCCAGTCCACTTCGCGCAGGTACGCGTTGTCGCCCAGCCAGAGCATCAGCTCAGGATGCATGGCCGCCATCGCCCGCACGATCTCCGTGCTCTCACCATAGCTCGAGTTGGGGCGGTCGGTGCCCGGCTCGCGCACGTACAGACAGCTCCCGAGCATCAACGTGAAATTCGGCGGATCAGTGCGGTATGACCAGTTCGGCGGCGTCCGGAACTTCAGCGGGTAGGGACGCCGCACCACCCGGCCGTTCACCTGCACCTCGTACCGGTAGGTGTGCCCCGCCTCCACCTCGTCGGCCACCAGATTCGCCACGTACGCTGAGTCGCGCCGGGTGAGCACGTCGGCGGTGGTGTGGCGCACGCCCGGGGCGGCGCTGTCCCAGTAGGTGAACCGCACCCGGGCGGCACCGGTGGTCTGGGCCCAGAGCTTCACTTCGCGCATCTCCGACGCCCCGACCATCGGGCCGGAACGGAGCGTGACGGCGGGGTGTTGAGCGGAAGCGATGGCGGGGAGCAGCACGAGCAGCGAGACAGCGATCCGTCGGGGCATCAGGAGTGTCCTGAAGTTCGAGTTCGGGGGTCGCCGGAAAAGTAACCGTCCGCTCACAGGACAGGACTGCTCAGCTGGAACCCAGGAAACCCTGGAACCCAGGTGGTGGGGACTGCCATCGGATCATTCCGCGAACAGGGCTGCCTCGATGGCGACTTGTCTTTGATTGTTGTTGTTCGTGGTTGTCCTGGGTTCCAGGGCTTCCTGGGTTCCTGCTCCGCGGTCGCATCCCTTGAGCGGACCCTCCGTCCAACGAGAAAGGGCCGGCGCGAATTCCGCACCGGCCCACCTGCCCACTGGCCCACAGGCCGCTTACGCCGTGACCCGGTCGCTCGTCGCGTGCCCCTGCATATGCCGGAGCAAGCGCGCGGTGGTCTCCCGCAGCGCCCCGCGCGGCACCACGTCATCCACCTGACCATGATCGAGCAAGAACTCGGCGCTCTGGAACCCCGCCGGCAGGTCCTGGCCGATGGTCTGCTTGATCACCCGCTGCCCCGCGAACCCGATCAGCGCCCCCGGCTCCGCCAGGATCACGTCCCCCTGCATCGCGAACGACGCCGAGACGCCCCCGGTGGTCGGATTGGTGAGGATCGCGATGTAGGGGATCGACATCCGGTGCAGCTGCGCCAGCATCGCGCTGGTCTTGGCCATCTGCATCAGCGACAGCACCCCCTCGTGCATCCGGGCACCCCCCGAGGCGGTGACCAGCACCAGGGGGACCCGCTTCTCCCCCGACCGCCGGGACAGCCGGGCGATCTTCTCCCCCACCACCGACCCCATCGACCCGCCGAGGAAGGCGAAGTTCATCACCCCCAGGTTGAAGGGGCTCCCTTCAAGCTTCCCGTGCCCGGCGTAGAAGGCATCCGCCGGTCCCGCCTTGGCGATGGCCGCGTCGATCCGCTTCGGATACCCCTCGAACTGCAGCGGGTCGGCCGACTTGAGGTCGCCCCACAGCTCCCGCCACGTTCCCTCGTCGGTGAGCAGCTCGATGTACTCCTCGGCCGTCATCCGGCGGTGGTGACCGCACTGGGGGCAGACATTCAGGTTCTTTTCGAAGCGCTCCCGCAGGGCGAGGTGACCACACTCCTCGCACTTCTCCCAGGTATCCGCCGGGATCTCGAGGCGGGTACGCACGGAGGGACGCGGCTTACGTTCTTTCTTGAACCAGGCCATCAGTATCCGGGGATGAAGTGCGACCGCCCCGGGGGGACGGGGCGGGCGGAGTCCAAATGTGGGGAGGGAGCCCCGACAGCGCTAGCCCTTGACAGCTAAGTCGTTGTCAGGCATCGGGATAGCCGATGAGGCTGGCGTCCTTCCCGACCCGCATCACTACCCCGATGGCGAGGGAACAGGCCAGCAGGAATGACCCCCCGTAGCTGAAGAATGGGAGGGGGATCCCGGTGATCGGCATCAGGCTGACGGTCATCCCCACATTCTCGAAGACGTGCGTCAGGAACAGCCCGGCGACCCCGAAGACCACCAGGCTCGAGAAGGGGTCGGTGGCCCGCCGGGCGACCCGCACGAGGCGGCTCAGGAGGTAGAGGAAGAGGACGAGGGCCACCAGCACTCCCAGGAAGCCGAGTTCCTCGCCCACGACCGAAAAGACGAAGTCGGTGTGCTGGGCCGGGAGGAAGACCAGCCGTTTCTGCGGCCCTTCCAGCCACCCGGTCCCGAACCACCCGCCTGACCCGATCGCCACCTTCGACTGGATGGCTTGATAGTTGGCCCCTTGTGGGTCGAGGGTCGGGTTCAGGAAGGTCAGCAGCCGGTTCTGCTGGTAGGGCGCGAGCGAGCGCCAGATGGGGATCGCGATGAACCCCATCACGACGTTGGCAGCGAGGACCGTCAGCCCTTCCCACAGGTAGGGGCGCCACCGGTAGAGCAGATAGACGAGGAAGACGAACCACAGCCCCCAAGTCCACTCCGAGAAGGCCAGCAGGAGGCTCAGGACCGGCGAGGCGAGCAGGAAGAGGAGCCAGGGCCGCGTGCCGGCCCAGAAGAGCATCGCGAAGAGGATACCGGCGAACACGATCGCGCTGCCGAGGTCGGGCTGCTTGAGGACCAGGAGGAACGGCACGCCGGCGATCAGGCAGGCGGGGACCATCTCGCGGAGCGTCTGCGGGGCCTCGCGCCGCGCGGCGAGCCACCGGGCGATCATCAGAATGGTCGCGAGCTTGGCGAGCTCGACCGGCTGGCCGATGCGGACGCCACCGATCGCGATCCAGCTCTTCGTCCCCGCTGCGGTCCCCGCCCCGGTCCCGATCACCAGCGTGAGCACCAGCAGGAACAACCCGAACAGGTAGAGCGGCGGCGCGGCCCACTCGAGCACGCGCGGGCTGACGCTGTAGGTCACGGTGCCGGCGACAAAGGCCACGCAGATCCAGACCAGCTGCTTTTGCCAGACCCCGCTGGCAGAAGTGGCCACGTCGGTCTGTCCCGCGCTGTAGAGCACGGCCACCCCGTAGCAGAGGAGGAGCCCTACCGCCACCAGCGTACGGAGGTCGAGGACGCCTCGTCTCATGGGGCGGTGCCCTGGGTCACGGTGCTGTCCGAGAGTTCGACCGGCAGCGGCGCGGCATCCTCCGGGGTGAGGAGCCGGACCCGCTGGCTGAGGTCCGCCCCCGAACCGAAGTACCAGCGGCGGATGGTCTTCACCACGTAGGGCGCGACGACGGTCCCGTGCTCCGCGAATTCCATGATCGCACCGACCACGATCTCCGGCTTCTCGGCCGGTGCGAAACCGATGAACCATCCGTGGTCGGCGCCGTGCGAATTCTGCGCCGTGCCCGTCTTTCCGGCCACCGAGAGATCGCTGTTCCGGGTGCCCGCGGCGGTGCCGTGGTCCACCACGGCCACCAACGCCTTCCGCAGCCCTTCGAGCTGGACTGCCGTCAGGTCGATCTTCCGGAGCGTGCCCGCACGGGGGCGCACCAGGTAGGGCTCCGGGGCACCGGCGGCGTTGGAGAGTGCGAGGTAGAACCGCGTCATGTTCATCACGGTCTGGTCGATCTCCCCCTGCCCGATGCTCAGGTTGAGCACCACGCCGCGGCTCCATCCCCGCGGACCGTAGCGGCGGTCGAAGTAGGCCACGTCGGGCGGGAGGATCGACATGGTTTCCCCTTCGAGGTCGATCCCGCTCCGCTCGCGGAACCCCATCGCCATCCCGTCCCGCAGGAGGTTGTCGAGTCCCAGCTTGAGGCCGAGCTGGTAGAAGTAGATGTCACAGCTCTGGGTGATGGCCCCGGTCAGGTCGAGCCGACCGTGACCCCCCGGCAGCCAGCACTTGAAGACCCGATTGCCGAACTGAAAGGACCCGCGGCAAGGCTCGGGCATCGTCGAGTTGAAGTTGACGAGCCCCCGGCGGAGCGCCATCGCCGCGATGGCCAGCTTGAAGGGCGACGCGGGAGCGTAACGCCCCTGGATGGCGCGATTGTAGAGCGGATTGTTGGGGTCATCGCGGAGCGTCCGCCAGGTCTCGTTGGAGATCCCGCCGATGAACAGGTTCGGGTCGTAGGTCGGCGAGGAGTAGAGCGCCAGCACCTGTCCGTCGGGCGTCATCGCCACGAGCGCTCCCCGCACCCCGGCCGGCCAGAGCGAATCGACGAACCGTTGCAAGGCCAGGTCGATCGTGGTCCGGATCGCGAGCCCCGCCTCCGGCGGACGGGGCGGCGCCGCACCGTCCTCGCGCACCAGTCGGCCGCGCGCATTCACCTCGATGTACCGCATCCCCGGTTCTCCCCGCAGGATGCTGTCGTACTCGAGCTCGAGCCCGGACTTGCCGACCAGTGCGCCGATCTGCGCGCCGTGGTACCGCCGGGCCTGCAGGTCGCCCTCGGTCACCTCGGCCACGTACCCGACGACGTGCGCCACCGCATTCCCCGCGGGATAGGACCGCTTCGGTTCGGCCTGGATCACGAGTCCCGGGAAGAGCACCCGCCGCTCCTCGAGCCGGGCCACCTGTTCCAACGTGGCGTCGCGGATCACGAGGGCCGGGAGGTAGGGCTCCACCTGGAACCGCCGGATCGCCTCGGCCCGATCGGCGCTGTCGACCGGCACCACGCCGGACAGACGGCCCAGGGCCTCGCGCAGCGAGGCCACATCCGGCGCGAGCAGCTTCACCGAATATCCCGGCACGTTCTCCGCGATGATCCGGCCGAACCGGTCGAGGATGGGCCCCCGCGGGGGGGTCAGCGGCACCGCGCGCAGGCGATTGTCCTCCGAACGGAGGCGGTAGCGCTCGTGTTCGAGGATCTGGGCGTTGAAGAAGGCGCCGATGAGGATGAAGAACGCGACCCGCAGCACCCACCGTGCCTGGACTGCGCGCTGGTCGAGCGCCGAGGGAGAGAAGTCGCTCATTCGCGGAAGCGGAGGTCGAGCCACCCCCGCAGGAGCAGGGCGAACACCACGCCCACCACCGCGGTACTGAGCGCCTGCAGGGAAGACCAGACCCCGGCCTCCATGAGCAGCTCCGACATCGACGTACCGCTGGCGATCAGCACCAGGAGGTTCCGGAGCCAGGTCCCGACGAAGAAGAAGCCGCCGGTGACCAGCAGGTTGTCGGCGAAAAAGACCGAACGGCCGAACGCGGCGAGATATCCCACCACCGCATTGGCCAGCGCGCCGGCCCCGAATCGCGCCGGGGTGAGCGCGTCGGTCAGGAGCCCTGCGCAGAGCCCCGCCACCGCCGCCTGTCCCGGCCGCGCGCGGAGCGCGTACAGCAGCACGCCGATCGCGATGAAGTCGGGGACCACGCGGGGCGCGCCGAGCCGAGGGCGCACGTAGAAATGGAGCGCGAGCAGCAGGATGAGCACCGCCACGGAACGCCAGGTGTTGTTCCGGCCGGTCACGGGGTCCTCCCACTGTCAGGCGCCGGGATCACCACCCGCCGCCGAGGTCGCGGGACCGGCCGCGCACTGTCCCCACTTCCCGGCACCGGCGGACTCGACGGAGCGAGCGTCGCCTGCTCCCCCGCGGCGTGCCCCAGCAGGAGTACGTGGGCGGTGGCACCCAGGTTCACCGAGGGACGGACGAGGTAGATCCGCTCCCAGCCGCGCTGCTCACGCGCCACCCCGATGACCCGACCGATCGGCACCCCTCGGGGATAGATCCCCCCAAGCCCCGTCGTCACCACCAGGGTGCCGACCGAGACCGTGTCACGGTACGGCACACCTCTCAGCTCCAGCATCGCTTCCGCGCCCTCCGCCCCCTCGGCCACCGCCACCACACCCAGCACGCCCCCGTCCTCCGTCGCAGCGCTGACGCGGAACTCGGGGTGCTCCCACGTCATCACCACGCTGGTGTTGCGGTCGACGGTGAGGACCACGCCGACGAGCCCCTCCGGCGCCACGACGGGGTCGAACGCCGCCACTCCGGCGGCACGTCCCGCGCTCACGATCAGGGTGCGGCCGTCGGTGATCTGGCTTTGGCGCATCACTTCCGCCGGCCGATACGGCACGTTCACGCGCGGCACGATCCCGAGCAGGGCCCGCAGCCGGTCGTTCTCGGCGCGGAGCCCCGCCAACCCCTGGGCCGCCCACGCGGCCGAATCGCGCTGCGCCTCGACCCGCTGGAATCGGGACCGGCTCGTCTTCGCCTCCTCGGCCCGGGCCTGCAGCCAGAGGAAGGGCACGAGTGCGGTACCGCGGATGCCCGCCGCGACCGCCGCACCCCAGCGCGGCGGGCCCAGCAGGAAGGTGATCGACACGCCGACGGAGAGGAGGAACAGCAACGTGTCCCGGCCGCCGGTATTGCGGTCGGGACCGAAGGGGGACGCGCCGGACGGACGGTAGGAAGCGCTCACCGGGGGAGGGCGACCGTCCCCATCACGAGCTCAGGACGCTGCGGTACTTCTCGAAGTCGTCGAGGATGCGGCCGGTCCCGCGCACCACGCAAGTGAGGGGATCCTCGTCGACGTGGATCGGCAGGCCCGTCTCCTGCTGGAGCAGGACGTCGAGCCCGCGCACCAGGGCGCCGCCCCCGGTCATGATGATGCCGCGGTCCACGATGTCGCTGGCGAGCTCGGGCGGGGTGATCTCGAGCGCGCGCCGCACCGCGTCGACGATCTGCTGGATCGGCTCCTGCAGCGCCTCGCGGATCTCGCTGGAATGGACCCGCACCGTCTTGGGGATCCCCGACACCAGGTCGCGCCCCTTCACTTCCATTTCGCGCTCTTCGCCGGTGGGATAGGCCGACCCGATGCGGATCTTGATCTGCTCGGCCGTCGACTCGCCCACGAGGAGGTTGTAATTCTTGCGCATGAACTGCACGATCGCCTGGTCCAGTTCGTCGCCACCGGTGCGGATCGAGGTGTCCGAGACGATCCCCGACAGCGCGATGACCGCGATCTCGGTCGTGCCGCCCCCGATGTCGATCACCATGTTGCCCGTGGGGGTCTCGACCGGCAGGCCGACGCCGATGGCGGCCGCCATCGGCTCCGCCACCATCAGCACCTGGTTGGCGCCGGCCATCTGGGCGCTGTCACGCACGGCGCGGCGCTCCACCTCGGTGATGCCCGAGGGCACGCAGACGATGACCTTCGGCTTGACCTTGAGGAAACGCTTCTTGATGACCTCACCCAGGAAATGCCGCAGCATCTTCTCGGTGACATCGAAGTCGGCGATGACGCCGTCCTTGAGCGGGCGCACCGCGAGGATGCCGTCGGGCGTGCGCCCGAGCATCCGCTTCGCTTCGAGACCGAACTTGAGCGGACGACCGGTGCCCTTCTCGACCGCGACCACCGAGGGCTCGTTCAACACGATCCCTTCACCCTTCACGTAGATCAGGGTGTTGGCGGTGCCGAGATCGACCGCGATCTCATTCGCAGGGAGAAAACCACCGAAATCGAAGGAGGGCCACTTCATCACGACACCTGGTGCGGGCACAACTAGATAGGGGACCACGCAAGTTATGACCACCCGTAACTGCAGACAAGGCCATAATTTAGCAGCGATGTGAGCACCCGCTCATCAAAACGACACAGTGAGCGGACACTCGCAACGACATTAGCATCAACCATATTTGCCAGCATCTGCACCTGATGCCACCTCTCCCCCCTTCCCCCTCTCCGCAAATCGGAGAGGGGGAGACTCGGCGACCGCATCTCGCATTGGGTCACCCCCTCCCCGGTTTACGGGGAGGGGATCGGGGGGAGAGGTGGACGCGAAAGAAGGCCCCAGCACGCCGCCAGGGCCCCCCAAGCACCTGAGCGCTCAGGCTATCAACGCCCGGTGCTCCCGAAGCCCCCCGCCCCGCGGTCGGTCGGCGGCAGCCCCGCCACCTCCCGGAACTCCGCCACCTCGACCTTGGCGAAGACCAACTGGGCGATCCGCATCCCCCGGGTCACCGTGAACGGCTCCCGGTCCAGGTTCACCATCGGCACCTGGATCTCCCCCCGGTAGTCGCTGTCGATCGTGGCGGGAGTGTTGGGGAGGGTCATCCCGTGCTTGAACGCCAGTCCCGACCGGGGGCGGATCTGGCACTCGTACCCCGCCGGGATCGCGATCGCGAAGCCGGTCGGGACCAACTTCCGCTCCATCGACCCGAAGGTCAGGTCGACCGCGGCGACGATGTCATACCCGGCGGCACCTTCCGTCTGGCGGGAAGGCACCGGAAGGTCCTCGGCATGGGGCAGGCGGGTGAATTGGAGGTCGAGGGTCATGGGGGCGTGTTGCGTGTTGAGTGTTGGGTATTGCGGGTCGTAAGGTAGGTGGTGAATGCGAAGGGTGCTGGGACCATATCGAATGGACCCAACACCCAACACCCAACACCCAACACCCAACACCCAACACCCAACACTCAACACTCAACACTCAACACGCAATACGTATAGTCGACTAGAGAACGGACGCCACGTCCACCAGCGGCAGCCCGAACGCTTCGGCTACGCCGGGGTAGACCACCTTGCCTTCGACCACGTTCAGGCCGAGGGCGAGCGCGCGGTCCTCGCGGCACGCCTTCCGCCAGCCGTCGCGCGCCAGCTTGATGGCATACTTGAGCGTGGCGTTGGTGAGCGCGAGGGTCGAGGTGCGCGGCACGCCGCCCGGCATGTTCGCCACGGCGTAGTGCAGGATCCCGTCCACGAAGTAGGTCGGGTTTTCGTGGGTGGTCGGCTTGATGGTCTCGACGCAACCGCCCTGGTCGACCGCGACGTCCACCACGACCGAGCCGGGCTTCATGGTCTTCAAGTCGTCCCGCTTGACGAGGTGCGGGGCCTTGGCGCCCGGCAGGAGCACCGCACCCACCACCAGGTCGGCGCGGCGGAGGCAGTCGAGGATGTTGTGCCGGTTGGAATACACCGTGTCGACATTGGCCGGAAGGACGTCGTCGAGATACCGCAGCCGCTCGAGGTTCACGTCGAGGATGGTGACGTGGGCGCCGAGACCCGCGGCCATCTTGGCCGCGTTGATGCCGACCACGCCGCCGCCGATGATCATCACCTCGCCCGGCGCCACGCCCGGGACGCCGCCGAGGAGGATGCCCGAGCCGCCGAAGACCTTCTCGAGGTATTTGGCGCCTTCCTGCACCGCCATCCGGCCCGCGACCTCCGACATCGGGGTCAGGAGCGGGAGCTCCCCGGTGGGGAGCTGCACGGTCTCGTACGCCACCGCGATGGCGCCCGACTTGATCACGGCCTGGGTGAGGGCCTCGGCCGCGGCAAAGTGGAAGTAGGTGTAGATCACCTGCCCCTTTCGCATCCGGGGCCATTCGACCTCGATCGGCTCCTTGACCTTCATGATCATGTCGGCCTTGGCCCACACTTCGTCGGCGGTGCCGAGGATGGTGGCGCCGGCCGTCTTGTAGGCCTCGTCGGAGAACCCGCTCCCCATCCCCGCCGACTGTTCGACGTAGACGGTATGGCCACCCGCCACCAGCGACTCGACGCCGGCGGGCACGAGGGCCACGCGATTCTCGTTGGTCTTGATCTCTTTCGGGACGCCGATCTGCATGTTCGGTCTCTACCGGTGGAAGTCTGGCCTGCGATTCAGTGAGGAGTGAGGAGTGAGGGGTGAGGGGGTCGTTGACCCTCGCATCACCTCGATCCACGCGGCCCTCACTACTTGACGAATTCCTTGTCCTGCCCACCTCCGCACTCCTTACTCCTCACTCCTCACTTCTCTGGTCCCAGCCGGACCACCGTCTGCCGCTCCGGCGCGAAGAACTCCGCGCCCAGCGCCGCCACCTCGTCCCCCGTCACCGCATCCACTTCTGCCAACAGCTGGTCCAGCGTCCGGTACTTGTCACCCGAGAGGGCGTAGCCTGCCAATCGCCCCATCCGGCTCACCGGACTCTCCAGCCCCAGCATGATCTGTCCCTTCAACTGGAGCTTCTGGGCCTGCAGCTCCTCCACCGGCAGTCCTTCGCGCGCCACCAGGGCATACTCAGCGAGGATCGCCGCGACCGCCTTGTCGGCGGTGCCGGGCGCCGTCGCCACGTAGGTCCCCGCGATCCCGGAGGCCTGGAATCCGCTCTGGTAGCTGTAGACCGCGTACGCCAGCCCCAGTTCCTCACGCACCCGCTGGAAAAGCCGGCTCGACATCCCGCCGCCCAGCGCGTTCACCAGCAGGGCGAGCCCCACTCGGCGCCGATCCCGACCGGAGAACGTATCGGTCCCGATCACGACGTGCACCTGGTTCCCGTCCCGCTTCACCCGTCGCTCCACTCCACGGCTGGCGGGCGCGCCGGCCACCGGGGCCCGGGCCTCGCCGAACGCCGGGACGTCGAACCACCCTTCGTGCTCGAGGAGTCCCGTCACCTGATCGTGGTCCAGCCGTCCGGCCGCCGCGATCACGATGTTCCCCGGGTAGTAGCCGGCCCGGTGGAACTCCTGGAGCTCGCTCGTCCCGAGCGCGGACACCGTATCGCGTGTCCCGAGGATGCTGTACCCGTAGGGATGCGTGGGCCAGAGCGTCTCGGCGTGCAGATCGAATACCAGGTCGTCGGGGGTATCCTCCACCATCCCGATCTCCTCGAGCACCACCTTCCGCTCCAGGTCCAGATCGGCCGAGCGGAGGAGCGGGCGCCGCACCAGGTCGGTGAGCACGTCCACCGCGGCCGGCAGGTCGGCATCGAGGATGTGGGCCTGGAAGTTCGTATGGTCGCGCCCGGTGTAGGCGTCGAGCGACCCGCCTCGCGCTTCCAGTTCGTGCGCGATCGCCTTGGCGCTCCGCCGCTCGGTCCCCTTGAACACCAGGTGCTCGAGCAGGTGCGCCGTCCCCATCAGGGGCCGGGGCTCGTGCGCCGAGGCGCTCCGGACCCACAGCCCGATGGCACACGACCGCACCGAGGGCAGGACCTCCGTGAGGATGGTCAAGCCGTTCGGTGCGGTCGAGCGGTTCAGCCCTTCGTCCAGGCGGACAGTGTCCACCGGCTCACTCCTTCGGGATCAGGGCCTTCCGGGAGAGCTTCATCCGGCCGCGCTCATCGACCTCGAGGAGCTTGACCTTCACGATGTCACCCTTCTTGACGACATCCTCGGTCTTTTCCACGCGGCCGTGCTGCAGCTCGCTGATGTGGAGCAGCCCTTCGACGCCGGGCATGATCTCGACGAACGCGCCGAACGCGGTCGTGCTCTTGACCGGGCCTTCGTAGATCATGCCCACGACGGGTTCGGCCACCAGCGCCATGACCATCTCGCGCGCCTTCTGGCCCGCCTCGCCGCCCACGGCGGCGATGGTGACGATGCCCGAGTCCTCGATGCTGATCTTGGCGCCCGTGGCGTCCTGGATGCCGCGGATGGTCTTTCCCTTCGGCCCGATCACGTCGCCGATCTTGGACTGGTTGATCTGGATCGTGAAGATCCGCGGCGCGTACGGGCTCAGGTCGGCGCGGTGCGTCGCCAGGGCCTTCTGCATCTCGGCCAGGATGTGGAGGCGGCCCTTCTTGGCCTTCTCCAGCGCCTCGGCCATGATCTTGAGGTCGAGCCCTTCGATCTTGATGTCCATCTGGATCGAGGTGATGCCGTCCTTGGTGCCGGCGACCTTGAAGTCCATGTCGCCGAGGTGGTCTTCGGCGCCCAGGATGTCGGTCAGGATGGCGATCTTCTTCCCTTCCTTCACCAGACCCATCGCGACGCCGGCGCAGGCGGCCTTCATCGGCACGCCCGCATCCATCAGGGCCAGCGACCCGCCGCAGACCGTGGCCATCGAGCTGGAGCCGTTGGACTCCATGATCTCGGACACGATGCGGAGGGTGTAGGGGAACTGGTCGAACGCCGGGAGGAGGGGCTGCAGCGCCCGCTCGGCCAGCGCCCCGTGGCCGATCTCGCGGCGGCTGGTGCCGCGCATCGGCTTCACTTCGCCGGTGCAGTACGGCGGGAAGTTGTAGTGCAGCATGAACGACTTGGTGGTCTCGCCCGCCACGTCGATGCTGTCGATGCGCTGCTCGTCGTCCTGGGTGCCGAGCGTCGCGACCACCAGCGCCTGGGTCTCGCCGCGCTGGAACAGCGCCGAGCCGTGGGTGCGCGGGAGGAACCCGGGCGTGATCTCGATCGGACGGACGGTGTCGAAGTCACGACCGTCGACCCGCTCCCCCTTGTCGAGGATCTGGCCGCGGAGCGCCACGTACTCGAGCTCCTCGAGGAGGTTGCCGATGGTCGCCTTGTCGTCCGGGAAGTCCTCGGCCAGCGCCTTGGCCACGTCGGACTTCAGCTCCTTGACCTGCGCGTAGCGGGTCAGCTTCTCCTTGCCGTTGATCGCCGTGGCGATGGCCTTCTCGGCCGCCGCCTTGACCTTCTTGACCAGCGCGGCCGGCGCCTCGGCCTTGGTCCACTCGAGCTTCTCGAACTTGCCCTTGATGGCCTTCTCGGTCGCGCCGAGGAGATCCTTGATCCCCTTCTGCGCCACCTTGAGGGCGTCGAGGATCTCGGCCTCGCTCACCTCGAGCGCGCCCCCTTCGACCATCATGATGCTGTCGGCCGAGCCGCAGACCGTGAGGTCGATGGTGCTGAACTCGAGCTGCTGGAAGGTCGGGTTCAGGACCCAGTTCCCTTCCACCTTGCCCACCCGCACGCCGGCGATCGGCCCGTTCCAGGGCGCGATCGAGCGGGTCAGGGCGATCGAGGCCGCCGTGACGCCGAGGATGTCGGCGTCGTTCTCCTGGTCGGCCGAGACCACGGTCACGAAGACCTGGATCTCGTTCTTGAACCCTTCCGGGAAGAGCGGCCGGATGGACCGGTCGATCCCGCGGGCGGCCAGGATCTCCTTGTCGGAGGGCCGGCCTTCACGCTTGAGGAACCCGCCCGGGATCTTGCCCGCGGCGTAGGTCTTCTCGCGATATTCGACGGTCAGGGGGAAGAACGGGAGGGTAGACTCCTTGGGGGAGACCGTGACGGCCGCGATGACCACGGTATCACCGAACTGCATGTAGCAGCTGCCCGATGCCTGCTTGGCCAGTCGGCCCGTCTCTACGATCAGCTTGCGTCCTGCAAATTCCGTTTCGATCCGATTCATCGTCACTTCGTCGCCGTCTTTGTTGTATTGAGCACAGATATGCCACAGGGGCGTCCCGGTGCTCTTCGGGACGCCCCTGCCGCGCGTCGCTGCTTAGTGCCGGAGACCCAGCCGCTCGATCAACGAGCGATAGCTGCTGAGGTCGGTCCGCTTCAGGTATCCCAGGAGGCGCCTCCGCTGACCGACCATCTTCAGGAGGCCACGCCGGCCATGATGGTCCTTGGCGTGGGTCTGGAAGTGCTGGGTCAGGGAGTTGATCCGCTCCGTGAGCAACGCTACCTGCACCGTCGAAGATCCGGTATCTTTGTCGTTCGCGCGGTACTGGGCGATCACGGGCTGCTTTTGAAACGCCATGCGTGTCTGGTCCTGTGCTGCGGTCGCGGAATGATCGAATTACATTCTGTTGTAGCATCCCAAAATAACACTCCCACAACACCTTAGGCAACCCCCGGTGGCTCAAGCAGATGCCCCCTCCCCAGGCACCGTCCTGGGTCCCTACACCCTCGACCGGCTCGTCGGCCAGGGGGGGTTCGCCTCGGTCTGGGCGGCCCAACGGACCGGGGGGGAGCCCGTGGCCATCAAGATCCTCAAGCCCCGCTACGCCGGGGATGAGGCCTTCGAGCTCCGGTTCCGGCAGGAGTCCCAGTTCGCGGCCAACCTGAGCCACCCCCGGATCATCAAGATCGGGGAGATCGGCCGGGAGGGGATGTTCGTCTACTTCTCGATGGACCTCTACCCCGCCTCCCTGGCCACCGCCCTGGCGGACGGACCGCTCCCGGAGCCCCAGTTGGTGGGCATCATGCGGGACGTGGCCGAGGCCCTGGCCTTCGCCCACGCCCAGG
>JANLXK010000329.1:0-1214 GCA_031365045.1 Gemmatimonadota bacterium
GGCCCCGACTTCTACGCGTCGATCCCGCACAAGTGGATCCTCGCGCCGAAGGGGAGCGGCTTCCTCAACATATCCCCCGCCTGGATCGACCGGCTCAGGCCCCTCGCGGCCTCTGGGCGTTGGGACGATCTGACGATCAAGGGGATGCGTTTCGACCACGTCGGTACCCGCAACGATTCGATCACCGCCGGCCTCCAGGCGGCGCTCGACTTCAATGCTGCCATCGGGCAGGCCAACATCGAGCGCCGCATCCGCGGCCTCGCCACGGTGCTCGACGCCAAGCTCCGCACCATCCCGAAAGTCAGGATGGTCTCCCCCTCACGCCCGGAGTTCCGGAGCGCGCTGGTGAGCTTCACGATCGAGGGTAAGGCGACGGCAGACGTGGCGCAGCGGCTGGCCGAGCTTGGTCCGGTGCGGGTGCGCCAGGTGGGGGAGTATGGCTACAACTTCATGCGGCTCTCGACCCACATCTACAACGGCCCCGATCAGATCGACCGGGTGGTGGAGCTGCTGGGACGGATCGCGGACGAATGACCTCACCCCCTGACCCCCTCTCCCTGCGGGAGAGGGGGAACGCAAGCAACGATGTGCTCCCCCTCTCCCTGAGGGAGTGGGGGCCGGGGGGTGAGGTCTGAATGCCGGCTGGTACCTGTTCTAGCGCGGGGAGCTTCGAGTGAGGCTCCCTGTCTTGCAACTACTCCGGACCGGACACTCCCCGCACTTCGCCACCCGCGCCGTACAGATCAATGCCCCCAGCTCCATGATCCCCTGATTGAACGCCCAGGCACTCTTGCCCCGGCTCGGAATGATCTGCTCTGCCGTAGCCCAGAGCCGACTGGCGAGCGCCTTGGCTGGTGCCCTCGGGTGGAACGCCCTCCGGATCACCCGCGCCACGTTGGTGTCCACCGCGGGCGCCGAGCGCTCGAACGCGAAGCTGGCAACTGCACCGGCGGTGTAGCGGCCCACTCCGGGTAACCGCCTCAGCTCGGCCGGCTCGGAGGGAATGACCCCGTCCCGGTCTCGCACTACCTCCTGAGCCAGGCGGTGCAGGTTGGCCGCGCGCCGGTAGTACCCCAATCCGTCCCAGCTCTCCCGTACCATCCCAGTGGGCGCCGCCGCCAATGACTCGATCGAGGGGTAGCGCTCCAGGAACCGATGGTAGTACGCCTCGACCCGCGACACCTGAGTCTGCTGCAGCATGAACTCCGACACCA
>JANLXK010000339.1:0-1654 GCA_031365045.1 Gemmatimonadota bacterium
TGGCGGCTCATCCTCGTGGCGTTGGTGTTCGGCGGGGTCAATGCGCTCCTCCGGCCCCTGCTGACGCTGCTCACCTGCCCGCTGATCCTCCTCACGTTCGGCCTCTTCTTCCTCGTCGTGAACGCGCTGCTGCTCGAGGCCACCAGCTGGGCCTCCCTCAAGCTCGGCCTCGGCTTCACGGTGGCAGGGTTCTGGCCGGCGTTCTGGGGCGGGCTGGTCATCAGTGTCGCGTCCACGATCCTCTTCGCGCTCACGGGCAAGCCGAAGGTCCAGGTCCATGTCGGGCACGGGAGGATCGAGCAGTAGGTGGTGGGCAGCAGGGGCCCTTTTCGGGCGCCAGCCGAGGGCCCGCGCTGCGCGCGGGCCTAAACCGGGCTATCGTGATCTCGCAGAGGACCGCGCGCAGCGCGGTCCCTCGGCTCCGCCCACTTAACGCCCGACCCCCCGCCCCGTCCGCTCCCAGTCAGCATCTCGCTGGCGGACCACCGACTTCTCGATGAACGACCGACCTCGGAGCGAACCATGCGCCGTCATGTTGCCTATACCGCCTTGGCCCTCGCCTTCGGCGCGGCCGCGTGCGGGAATCAGGAGAGCAGCCTCAGTACCGATCAACAGGCGATCCTGCAGACCATCGCCGAGAGCGCCCCGGCCTGGACCGAGGAGAGCCCCGGCGCCGATGGCCCGGTGGCCAATATCGTGGCCGCTCCGGCGAGCGCGGGTCTCCTCCTGGCCCCGGGGGACAGCTACCAGGCCCCCGCGTTCTGGGGCCGCTTGCGTCGGGCCCAGGGCCCGAGCCGGACGCGCGTGGTGGAGATCGAGGGGGATACCGCCCGTGTTTCGATGGCCGTCGCGTTCAACGGCGTCCTCCGGGTGGACACGACCTTCAACGGCCTCCTCGACCCGGGTTCCAAGCCGCTCCACGAGACGGCCCGGCAGCGCGCCCTCTTCGTCCGTGACAGCAGCGCCGCGCACGGCTGGCGCCTGGTGGGGATCTCATTGCGGCGATTCCAGAATACGGCGGAGGCCGAGCGCACCGTGAACATCACGAGTGTCACCGTGACGAGGAACAGTGGGACGCCGAAGGTGCTGACCGATCCGGAGGCGCTGCTCGCTCCGGAGGCGCTGACCTCGACCGCTGTCGGGGACACCCTGACCCTGGTGGTCCAGGTGACCAACACCACGGGGACCGATCTGGTGCCACCGACCCAGATGTTCATCCACGTGCGCCATTTCCAGCCGGGGACCGACGCCTGGGTGCGCTTCCCGATGCAGCGGCAGGACGATGGTTCCTACCGCGCGCGCTGGGTGGTGCGGCGGCCGGGGGCCGGGATCGTGGCGGTCGACGCCCTCGATTCGGAGACCCTGACCACGGAGTCGGGGGACGACTACCGGTCGGATCTGTGGGCGGTGCCGGTGGTCGTGAACTAGCCGAGACGGGAGGAGATGGGAGGAGCCGGGAGGAGACGGGAGGAGCCGGGAGGAGCCGGGAGGAGCCGGGAGGAGACGGGAGGAGACGGGAGGAGACGGGAGGAGACGGGAGGAGACGGGAGGAGACGGGAGGAGCCTCGGATCGGGGTCTCCTTTCGTCTCCTCTCGTCTCCTCTCGTCTCACTCTAAGTCATTATACACCAACGTGTTACACTGTTGTTACAAG
>JANLXK010000034.1:0-9664 GCA_031365045.1 Gemmatimonadota bacterium
GCGACCTGCAGACAGGCTTCGCAGGCGTTGTTCGGGGCATGGGCCACCGCCAGCGGGATGTCTCCATTCCGCTCGGCGGTGAGCAGGCGGTGCAGGGGGCTCCAGCCATGCCATTCATCCCCGGTCACGATCCGCGTGAAGCGCCACCCCTCCTCCTCGGCCAACTCGATGAAGGCGGTGATCAGCGCGCCGTCGTTGGGCGGTGGCTCGCCCCCGGCCGCGGTGAGGGAAGCCCCGCCCGATTCCGCGAACCAGCGCCGGTGCACCGGGAGAGCAGTTGGCCGGTGACCGTGGTAGGCGGCGTAGCGACGCGTGATCGCGACCTGGCGCTCTGCGCTGCGGCGCTGGTCGTTGAATTCTGCCGCCTCCGCCGCGCCGGTGAAGGCGACCTCGGCGGCCAGGTAGCGGCCCGCATCCCGCAGGATGCGCCCGCGCAGATCCAGCGTCGCGCCGTGCGGGTCGAGCGCAAAGGCGCGATCCACCGCCATCAATGCCTGGGCGTGTTCGCCCGCCTTCCACGCGGCGTACCCCGCTTCGTGCCACGCGAGCGCCAGGTCGGGGTCGAGAGCGATGGCCTTCTGGATCCAGTCGAGCCCCTCGGGCCAATGGCCGAGCTCGACGTGGGCGGCACCCACGAGGGCGAGGGGGAATCCTTCTCCCGGGAAATGCGCGGCCGCGTGTTCGGCCGTCGATAGGGCGTCGTCCCAATGTGCGCCGGAGCGGAGGAGCTCGAAGAGCTCGCTCCAGGCGGTCCGGTCATCAGGGTCGTCGCTGAGCGCGGCGCGGTAGGCGAGCTCGGCGTCCTGCGGCCTCCCTTCGTGGGCCAGCGCACGCGCACGCGCCAAGCGCCGGGCCCCGGGCTCGGGTGCAAAGAGTCGATACTGTGCGCTTGACCGCATACGATGAATAACGTACCGCGCGTCCCGAACTCCGCTAGGAGGAAGAAAGTCACACGCTTGACCGTGTGACCTTGCGAGCGCCGGAACGCCCTGTAGCTTCCGCTGGCTCTGCGCTGATGGGTATTGGGTGTTGCGTGTTGGGTGTGGCCCAGTGGCCTTGCCGACCTCACCCCAACACCCAACACCCACTACCCAACACGGTCTCCAATGCTCCGCGACACCATCAAGCAGAATCAGGACCGGTGGCTCAAGCAGCTCACCGAATTCCTCGCCATTCCCAGCATCAGCACCCTCCCCGACCACAGCGCCGACTGCCTCAAGGCCGCCGATTGGCTGATGGTCGAGCTCCGCCGGCTCGGCTGTCCCAAGGTCGAGCTCCTCGAGGGGCGGGGGCACCCGACCGTCTGGGCTGAGTCGCCCAAGGTGGCGGGGGCGCCGACGGTGCTGATCTACGGCCACTATGACGTCCAGCCGGTGGAACCGCTGGAGGAGTGGACCACGCCGCCCTTCCAGCCTACGGTCCGGAACGGGAACCTCTATGCCCGCGGCGCGGTGGACGACAAGGGGCAGGTCTTCACGATGCTCAAGGCCTACGAGTCGGTGCTCGACGTGGCCAAGATGCCCCCCTGCAACGTGCACTTCGTCTTCGAGGGCGAAGAGGAGTGCGGCGGGAAGGTGATCTTCGACATCCTCCAGAGGGACGCTTGGCGGAGCAAGGTCGACGCCGTGATCGTCGCCGACATGGGGTATTACGCCCCGGGGATCCCGGCGGTCTATACCGCGCTCCGCGGGCTGGCCTACGCCGAGATCCACGTGCGGACCGCCGAGAGCGACCTGCACTCCGGCACCTATGGAGGGGTGGCGCCGAACGCGATCGAGACGATGGTCCGCATCCTGGCCGCGCTCAAGGACGCCAACGGGAAGATCAAGATCCCGGGGCTCTACGAAGCGGTGAAGCCGCCGACCAAGGAGGAACTGGCCGGGTGGAAGAAGCTTCCGTTCAGCGAGCGGAAGTTCCTCAAGGAAGAGGTGACCGGGAAGGCGCTGACGGGGTTGAAGGGAAAGAGCGTCTTCGAGCGGACCTGGGCGCTGCCGACCCTCGAGATGCACGGGATCCGGGGCGGGTTCGTGGCCGAGGGGGCCAAGACCGTGATCCCCGCGGTGGCGGTGGCAAAGGTGTCGTTGCGGTTGGTACCGGGTCTCAAGGTCGAGACGGTGTACAAGCAGCTCGCCAAGGCGGTGAAGGCCGTGGCGCCCAAGTACGCCACGGTGGAAGTGAAGCCGCTCCACGGCGGCGAACCGGTGCAGGTGAAGACCACCCACCCCGCTTTCCAGGCGCTGGACGAGGCATTCAAGGCCGTCATCGGGAAGAAGACCGTCTCCGTCCGCGCCGGCGGGAGCATCCCGGTGGTGACCGAGCTGGCCAAGGGGGGCGCGCCGGTGCTCCTCACCGGTATCGGCCTTCCGGACGACCGGATCCACGCGCCGAACGAGAAGGTCACGCTCCAGCAGGTGTGGGACGGGATCGAGGTGTTCGGGCGGTTCCTGGAGGGGTTCGGCGGCCGCTAACCGGCGGGTAGGAAGGTAGGAAGGTCGGAAGGTAGGAAGGTAGGAAGAGAAGAGGGTGGGAAGTGGCTCCGATCGGAGCGCGCTTCCTACCCTCCTACCTTCTTACCCTCCTACCTGATTACTGCTGCTCCGTCGCCTGCTTCCGGGGCCCACCAAACTGGCTCTCGGTCCGGGCGTGGAGCTCGTCCACCCCGATCACCGCTTTCACCGACGCGATCACCCCGGCCACTACGTCGTCGGCCCAGTACGGGTCGGGCCGCTCGCCGGCGGGGAGGCCGCGGGTGCGCTCCTCGAGGAACTGGGTGGCAGTCTGGATCCATTCGGCCTGGGCCGACGGGATCAGCGACCAGGAGCCGGTCGCCCTGAGTTCAAGCTCAGTGAGGGCCTTCAGTTCTCCCTCGATCCCGTGGATCCCCTGCCGGTTGCCGAGCTTCTTGACCAGGATGGCGAGCATCTGGGCCCGATCGCTCTCCTGCGCCGTCGGCAGCGGGGCGAGATAGTGCCGCTGGTCCGACACCATCTCGGCCAGGCGAACACAGACCGCGCGGACCGGGTCCCGCAGTTTCTCGGGGGCTTCCTTGGCCCAGCTCTCCGCGGCGCGCCGGATATCAGCGAGCTTCGCGTCGGCCAGCTCCTCAGGGCCCTGCTTACGCACATCGGACATGACTAAAAAAACCCCCGGGTGCGCCAAGGGTCAACGGTCGGGGAGGGTTCGGTGTAGCCGGAGGCCCTGCAATGGGCAAGGGTGGGGTGGGTTTGCGCCTTTGGTACCATGGGATAGCGCCACAAAGCGGCAGGCACGGAGGAACAGGAGGCGAACCGCGAGTTCACGGAGAACTGCATTTGTTGGGGTCCTGGCGTCGAGTTCTCAGCCGTGGGGCAAGGAGTCCGCCCTTGAGACCACACCAATAGCATTTCTCCGTGACCTCGAAGTTGACCTCCTGTTCCTCCGTGCCTGCGGCCTTTTCGGAGCTTTCACCTGCTGTGGTGCGTCCTACTTCCGGGGCCCCCGCCGCATGCGGACCGGGTCTGGCCGCCCGAATCGCTCTTCCAGCCACGGTTCTCCCCGCATGTGGTAACCGTTCTCCTCCCAGAAGCCCGGTGCGTCGTACTCCAGCACCTCGATCCCGGTGACCCACTTGGCGCTCTTCCATAGGTAGAGATGGGGCACCAGGAGCCGGACCGGCCCCCCGTGCTCCTCGGTGAGAGGCTCGCCGTTCCAGTGGGTCGCGATGAGGTTCTCGTCGCGGTCCAGGTCGCTCATCGGGAGGTTGGTGGTGTACCCCTCGGCGCCGTGGATCATCGCCGCCTCCGCGTCGGCACGCATGCCCGCCAGGCGGAGGACTTCCCGCACCGGGACGCCACGGAAGATGTTGTCATACCGGCTCCACCGGGTGACACAGTGCATGTCGCAGAGCACGTCGCGCTGCGGCAGGGCGTTGAGCTCAGCCCACGTGAGCGAGAGCGGGGTGTCGACGTGTCCGGTCACCTGAAGGCGCCAAGTGCCGGTGTCCACCCGGGGCACGTGCTGATAATGCAGCACGGGCCACTTCTGGGTCAGGACCTGACCCGGCGGGAGCCGGTCCTTGTCAGTGGTGCGGGCGTCGAGGCGGTCGGTCATGCCGAAAGAACCCCCATCGCCTCTGGAATGTTCCCGGCGATCTCTTCGAGTGTGCGGTGTGTCACTTCGCGTCCGACCCGCGCCGCCATCGCCGTGATCACCGCTCCCTGGACCTTCGCTTCAAGTGCGCGCGACTCCTCCCGGCTCCTCCCGTCTCCTCCCGTCTCTCTCAGTACAGAGGTCATCTCGACCCCATCGATCCCGCAGGGCACGATCAGATCGAAATACTTCAGGTCCGTTGTGATGTTCAGCGCGAAACCGTGGAAGGTGATCCACTTCTTCACATGTACGCCGATGCTCGCGATCTTCCGCGGGCCGACCCAGACCCCGGTCTGCCCCTGGATCCGCTGTCCCGGGATGCCGAGGGTGGCGAGGGCGTCGATCAGGGCGCCCTCGAGCTCGCGGAGGTACCAGTGGAGGTCGGGCTTCAACTTCTGCAGGTCGACTATCGGATAACCGACCAGCTGCCCGGGCCCGTGGAAGGTGACGTCACCTCCCCGCTCGATCTCGAACACCTCCACCCCGTGGGCCGGCAGGTCGGCGATCGGGACGGGGAGGCTCGACGTTTTAGTGGAGCGTCCCAACGTCATCACCGGGTCGTGCTCCACCAGGAGGAGGATGTCCTGGTCGATGAGCCCCTCGCCCCGGGCGCGGCAGAGCGCGCGCTGGAGCTCGAGCACCGGCGCGTAGGGCCGGCGCCCGAGATCCACGACGGCGAGGGGGAACGTCACGCCAGCGCCTTGTACCAGGCGGCCACGGCGCGTCCGGCCCAGAGGGCGAAAAGCGCGAAGACCCCGGCGGCGGCCAGCAGGGAGCTGGGTCCGAAATTGGCGTCGAGCGGGACTGCGACCGCTGCGGCCACGAGGGTCGCGAATGCCGCGATCGCCGAGAGCCCCGCTCGGCGCCAGATCGAGCCGATCCGCGCGAGCAGCGACCAGGCGGTGCCACCGCCGACCGCCATCGAGGCCATCGTGCCGAAGATCACGAAGTAGAACATCCCCCCGGCCTCGGGCGTATCGGTCGGCACCGCCCCCGCCATCAGCGCGCGGGTGCCCCAGAGCACCAGGCACTCGAGCCCGGCGCCGAGCGAGGCGCCGAGCGCGAGGGTGCGGAGCGCCAGTCCGGCGAGGTCGACGTCCGGGTCGAATGGCTCGCCGCCGATGGTCTGCAGGGGTTCCGTCATCGTTGAAATCTAGTCGGAGGTAGGAAGGGAAGAAGGTAGGAAGGTAGGAAGCGGTGCGCTGCTTCGCGGCCTTCCTACCTTCATCCCTTCCTACCCTCATCCCTTCCTACCTTCCTACCTCCGTCAGGTGTGCATCACCCGTCCCATCGAGTCGAGGGCCGCTTCGGCCGTCGCCTCCGACAGGGTCGGATGGGCGTGCACGAAGAGGTCGATCTCCTCGACGGTGTATTCATTCTCGCGGGCCAGGCCCAGCTCGTGGATCAGCTCCGACGCGTGGCCGCCGACGATGTGGGCGCCGAGGATCTCGGAGTACTTCTTGCCGCGGATGATCTTGACGAACCCTTCGGTCTCGTTCGACGCGCGGCCGCGGCCGTTGGCGCTGAACGGGAACTTGCCCACCTGGTACTCGAGCTTCTGCTCCTTGCACTGCTCCTCGGTCAGGCCGATGCTGGCCACTTCCGGGTGACAGTAGGTGACGCTCGGGATGTTGTCGTACTTGATGGCGTGCGGCTTGTGACCGGCCAGGAGCTCCGCGACGTTGACCCCCTCGCGGCTCCCCTTGTGGGCCAGCATCGGTGCGCCGGCGATGTCGCCGATGGCGTAGATGCCGGGCTGCGAAGTCTCGAGGGTCTTGAGATCCACCTTCACGAAGCCGCGGTCGGTCATCGCGATCCCGGCGGCCTTGAGCTCCTCGATGTTGGTGGAGCGTCCCGCCGCCATCAGCACCTTCTCCACCTCGACGGTCTCCTTCTGGCCGCCGGACTCGAACTCGAGCGTCACCGACGCCTTGCCGACGGTGGCCTTGGTGACCTTGGCGCCCGCCCGGACCTCGATCCCCCGCTTCTTGTAGCTCTTGGCCACCACGTCGGAGCACTCGGCGTCCTCGATCGGGAGGATGCGCGGCAGCGCCTCGATGAGCCATACCTTGGTGCCGAAGGCGTTGAAGATGTCGGCGAACTCGCTCCCGACCGCCCCGGCCCCCACGACCGCCATCGTCTTCGGCGCGGTCTCGAGGAAGAGCGCCTCGTCAGAGCTGATCACCAGCTTCCGGTCGAGCTCCAGCCCGATCTGCGGGATCCCCTTGGTGCGGCTCCCGGTGGCGAGCACGATCCCCTTCTTCGCCTCATACGTCTCGGACCCGACCTGCACCTTCTTGCCCGGCTTGAGCACGCCCACGCCCTTGATGACGGTGACCTTGTTCTTCTTCATCAGGAACTCGACGCCCTTCGAGTTCTGCTCGCTGACCCTCCGGCTCCGCTTCATCGCGACGCCATAGTCGGTCTTGACCGCCCCGGTCTCGATCCCCAGGTCCTTCGCTTCGTGGGCGATGGTGTTGGCGGTCTTGGCGCTGTACAGCAGCGCCTTGGTCGGGATGCAGCCGATGTTGACGCAGACGCCGCCGAGCTTGTCCTTCTCGACCACAGCCACGCTCAGGCCGAGCTGGGCGGCGCGGATGGCGCAGACATAGCCGGCCGGCCCGCCGCCGATGATGATCACGTCGAACTGGTTTGCCACGTGGATGCCTCGATGTGGTGACTGGGTGACCAGTGACCCGTGACCAGTGACCGGGCCGGGCATGAGCCCTGGTCACCGGTCACCGGTTACCGGTCACCAAACTAGAGCGAGTGGGTTCTCGAGCAACGTCTTCAGCGTCTTCAGAAAGGCCGCGCCGGTGGCACCGTCGATGGCGCGATGGTCGCACGACATCGTCATCCGCATCTTCTGCCGCACCACCACCTGCCCGTTCACCACCGCCGGCTCCTCGCGCACCTTGCCGACCGCCAGGATCCCCGCCTCGGGCGGGTTGATGATGGCGGTGAAGTGCTCGATGTCGAACATGCCGAGGTTCGAGATGCTGAAGGTCGAGCCGGTGTACTCCTCCGGCTTCAACTTCCGGTCCCGCGCCCGCGCGGCCAGGTCGCGCGACTCGGCGCTGATCTCGCGGAGGCTCTTCTGCTCGGCGTTCCGGATGACGGGGGTGATGAGCCCGTCTGTGATCGCGACGGCCATCCCGATGTCGGCCCGGTGCCAGACCCGGATCCGGTCGTCCATCCACCAGGCATTGCATGCGGGGTGCTGGATGAGCGCGGTGGCGACGGCTTTGATCAGGATGTCATTGAACGACACCTTACCCTCGGGCCCGAGCGCCTTCAGTGCCTCGCGCGCCTCGGCGCTCCGGGTCATGTCCACGTCCATCGTCAGGTAGAAGGTCGGGATCGGCCCGAGCGACTGCGCCAACCGCTTGGCGATGGTCTTCCGGAGCTGGCTGAGCGGGATGTCCTCGAACACCACGCCCGGCGCCGGCATCGATGCCCGGCTGGCGGCCATCGCCGCCGGCGACTGGGCCGAGGCGCCATCGAGGTCGCGGAGCACCACGCGGCCGGAGGGGCCGGAGCCCTGGACGCGGCCGAGGTCGAGCCCCTTCTCCGTCGCGATCTTCCGGGCGAGGGGAGAGGCCTTCACGCGGTCGGAAGAGGTGCTGGGTGCTGGGTTCTGGGTGCTGGGTGCGCTCGCGGCAGCGACCGGAACCGCGGTAGCGGCGAGCGGGGCGGCGGCTGCATTTGCTGCTGGCCCACCGTCCGGGATCGCCTCTCCCTTCGCGCCCAGCCACGCCAAGATCCCGCCCACCGGCAGCGTCGTCCCGACGTCCACCACGCGCTTGATCAGCGTGCCGGCGCTCCGGGCCACCAGCTCCATCACGGCCTTGTCGGTCTCGACCTCGGCCAGGACGTCACCGGCGGCGACCGCGTCGCCCTCGTTCTTCTTCCATTCGACGAGGCGCCCCTCTTCCATCGTGGGGGAGAGCGCCTCCATTACAACCTTCGTGGCCATCGACGACTCCGTGAAGGAGTTGAGAGTTCAGAGTTGAGAGGGTTGCCGATTCGGCATCCTGGCAAGGGGGGCAGTGTTGCACCCCTCTCGACTCTCAACTCTCAGCTCAGGTACAGCACCTTCTTGCACGCCGCCACGATCTTGGGGGCGTCCACTTTGGCGGCCTTCTCGAGATGCTTGTTGTACGGCATCGGCACGTCGGCGCCGGTGACGCGGACCACCGGGGCGTCAAGTTCGTCGAACGCCTCGCGCTGGATCTCATCCACCACCTGCGCGCCCACGCCCGCGAAGGCCCACCCCTCCTCGGCCACGACCACGCGATGGGTCTTGCTGACGGAGCGGAGCAGGGCCTCGACGTCGAGCGGCCGGATGGATCGCAGGTCGAGCACCTCGGCCGAGATGTTCTCCGCGGCCAGCGCCTCGGCGGCCTTGAGCGCGGTGGACACCGTCTTGGAGTGACAGACGATGGTGACGTCGGTGCCTTCGCGCTTGATGTCGGCCTTGCCGATCGGGACGATGTGCTCGCCCTCGGGCACTTCGCCCTTGGTGTTGTAGAGCATCTCGCTTTCGATAAAGATCACCGGGTCGTCGTCGCGGATGGCGGCCTTGAGCATCCCCTTGGCGTCGGCCGGCGTGGCCGGGGCGAGCACCTTGAGGCCGGGAATGTGGGCGTAGTAGCTCTCGAACGCCTGCGAGTGCTGGCTGGCGAGCTGGAGCGCCGACCCGCCGGGGCCGCGGAAGACCATGGGGCAGCTCACCTGGCCGCCGCTCATGTAGCGCATCTTGGCGGCGTGGTTCACGATCTGGTCGATCGCCAGGAGCGCGAAGTTCCAGGTCATGAACTCGATGATTGGGCGGAGCCCGACCGAGGCCGCACCCACGCCGACACCGGCGAAGCCGAGCTCGGTGATCGGGGTATCCACCACGCGCATCGGGCCGAATTCCTCGAGCAGGCCACGACTCACCTTGTAGGCGCCCTGGTACACGCCCACTTCCTCGCCCATCAGGAACACGGATGGGTCGCGCCGCATCTCTTCCGCGAGGGCCTGGTTCAGGGCGTCACGGTAGGTCAGGACCGCCATCTCAGTTGCTCCCCGCATACACGTCGGTGTAGAGCTCGCCCGGTTCCGGATCGGGCGAGTCGTCCGCGAACTTGAGCGCGTCGGCCACTTCGGCCTGGATCTCCTCGTCCATCGCCTTGATCCCGGCCTCGTCGATGAGTTTGGCGGTCCGGAGCGCCTCGCCCCATACCGCGATCGGGTCGCGCTTCCGCTGCTCCTCGACCTCTTCCTTGGTGCGATAGTGCCCGTGGATCGGGTCGGACATCGAATGGCCCATGAAGCGGTAGGTGCGCACTTCCAGCAGGGTCGGCAGGCTCTCCTTCCGTCCCCGGGTCACGGCGCGGTCCATCGCGGCCCGCATCGCCAGGACGTCTTGGCCGTCGACCACCTCGTTGTCCATGTCGTAGGAGCAGGCCCGCTCGGAGATGTCATAGATGGCGCTGGCCCGCTCGAGCGCGGTGCCCATCCCGTACCGGTTGTTCTCGCAGATGAAGATCGC
>JANLXK010000359.1:0-1152 GCA_031365045.1 Gemmatimonadota bacterium
TCATCGACTTCATCTCCTGCGCCTACGACATGCTCACCAATTACGTCGCCACGGCGCGGTACCGGGCGTTCCTGCCCTGCCCGATGGTGGTGCGGGGTCCCTCCGGCGGGTACGTCCGGGGCGGTCCGTTCCATTCGCAGAATCCCGAGGCGGCCTTCCTGCATACGCCGGGGCTCAAGATCGTCTATCCGTCGAGCGCGGCCGACGCAAAGGGGCTCCTGAAGAGCGCCATCCGCGACGAGGACTGCGTGCTCTTCTTCGAGCACAAGTATCTGTACCGCCGCATCAAGGAAGAGATGCCCCAGGGGGATCACCTCGTGCCGATCGGCAAGGCGCGGGTGGTGCGACCGGGCAAGCACCTGTCGATCATCACCTACGCGGCGACGGTCTGGAAGTCCCTCGAGGCCGCCGAAGTCCTCGCGAAGGAAGATGGATTGGAAGTCGAGATCCTCGATCTCCGGACGCTGCTGCCGATGGACGACGAGGCCATCGTCGCGACCGTCCAGAAGACCAACCGGGTCCTCGTGGTGCACGAGGACACGGTGACCGGCGGCATCGCCGGCGAGATCACGGCCCGGATCAACGAGCTCTGCTTCGAGTGGCTCGACGCGCCGGTGCGGCGGGTGGCGGCGCACGACATCCCGCTCCCCTACGCGCCCCCGTTGGAAGATTTCGTGCTCCCGCAGACGTCGGACATCGTCCGCGCCGCGCGGTGGCTTGCGGCATACTGATTTCGGTCGCGGGTCGCGAGTCGCGGGTCGAGCACTGCTTCGATCTGGCTCCGTGACCCGAGACCCGTGACCCGAGACCCGAGACCGTTATGGCAAGAATCGACGTCCCGATGCCCCAGATGGGCGAATCCATCACCGAGGGCACCCTGTCCAAGTGGCTCAAGAAGCTCGGCGAGCCGGTCAAGCGCGATGAGCCGATCTTCGAGATCTCGACCGACAAGGTCGACGCCGAGATCCCGGCGCCCACCGCTGGCGTGCTGGCCGAGATCCTGGTGCAGGAGGGCCAGACGGTGGCGGTCAACACGATCGTCGCGCGGATCGAGACCGACGCGAATGCGGCGGTGAGCGCTCCGGCGCCTGCGGCCGCCGCGCCCGCTCCCGCGGCTCCCGCCCCGGCTCCGAAGGTCGAGGCAGCGAAGCC
>JANLXK010000405.1:0-1337 GCA_031365045.1 Gemmatimonadota bacterium
CCGGCAAGCTCACCACGAGCTCTCGTCCACGGGTGGTGATCATCGGCTTCCCGAGCGACGAAGGGGTGCACCGGAACGGCGGCCGCGTCGGGGCCGCCGGGGCGCCGAACGAGATCCGCCGCTGGCTCTATCGCCTGACCCCCGACGCCCAGAATCACGAGGGGTTCGTCGAGCTCATCGAGCGCACGCTCGACCTCGGCGACCTGAAGTGCGGCGACGACGTGGAGCAGGACCAGGCCTCGCTCGGGCTCGCGGTGGAGCAATACCTGAAGGAAGGGGTCTTCCCGATCATCCTCGGGGGCGGCCAGGAAACGAGCTACGGGCACTTCCTGGGATATGTCGGCGCGCAGAAGCCGGTCGAGATTCTCAACTGGGATGCGCATGCGGACGTGCGGAAGATGATGGACGATGGCGGCGGACACAGCGGCTCGCCCTTCCGGCAAGCGTTGCTGCATGATTCCGGGCTGTGCAAGCGCTACACGGTGGCTGGACTCCAACCCCAGTCGGTGGCGGCGAGCCACCTGAGCTTCCTGGACGACCATCGCGGACGCTATGTCTGGCGGAGCAACATCACGGCACAGCTGATCCCGTCGCTGTACGCCGAGTCGGAGCATGGGGTGCTGGCGACATTCGACATGGATGCCGTGGATGCGGCGTGGGCGCCCGGGGTGAGCGCACCGGCAGTGGGCGGGATGTCGAGCGACCTCTGGCTCGCGGCGGCGTACCAGGCGGGACGGAGCAAACGGGTGACCTCGTTCGATCTGTGCGAATTGAACCCGGTGTACGACATCGACGGCCGGACCGCGCGCCTGGCGGCAGTGACGGTGTGGCAGCTGCTGCGGGGGCTGGCGGAGCGCGAGTGAACGTATTGCGTATTGGGTATTGAGTGTTGGGTATTGAGTAAGGGAGCGAGCATCGATCGCAACACACAACACACAACACCCAACACACAACACCCACTTACCGTGCCTCTCCCCCGTCCGCCGAAGACCGTCCTCGTCACCGACTTCTTCCGCGACCAGCAGCTGCCCCTGCTCCGTGCCGCTCGGCCCGGTATCGAGTTCCGCGCCGTCGCACCGCAGGATCTGACGCCGCAGGACCTCGCGTGGGCGGAGGCCTTCATCGGCTTCCGCCCGCCGAAGCATCAGGAGGTGCGGGGACCGAAGTGGATCCACGGCTCGGGGGCCGGTGTGGACGCGTGGCTCTTTCGGCGGGAGTTCCCGGCGGACGTCCTGCTTACGCGCACGAACCAGCCATTCGGCCCGATGATCGGTGAATACTCCGCGAGGCGGATTCTCGGTCACGACGATCAACCCGAGCTCGCCGCCGGCTTCGCG
>JANLXK010000422.1:0-3609 GCA_031365045.1 Gemmatimonadota bacterium
GCGCTCCGTCGGCTCGAGGGGCTCGTGCCGCTCGAGCGGACCCTCCTCGTCACCGGTCCCGCGCTCGCCGGCCCGTTGGGCAAGGCCCTCGGCCTCCCTGCCGCCAACATCCTCATCGAACCCCGGGCCGCCAGCACCGCCCCCGCCCTGCTCTGGGCCACGGCCGAGGCGGCTCGGCGTGATCCTGACGCGGTGGTGCTCTCGCTCCATTCCGACTGGGCCATCGGGGACGCCGAAGGATTTCGGCGGGACGCGGAACGCGGGATGCGGCTCGCGGAAGCGCACGACCGCCTCGTCACCGTAGGGATCGTCCCGACCCGACCGGAGCCGGGGTACGGCTACATCGTTCCCGGTGAGGCGATCGACGGCGAGGCCCGCACGGTCGCCCGGTTCACCGAGAAACCCGACGCGGCGACCGCCGCGAAACTCATCGCCGAGGGGGCGCTCTGGAACTCCGGCCTCTTTGCCTGGAGCGCCCAGCGGTTCCGTGCCGAAGTGGCGGCGCACGCACGCGAGCTGAAGGCCGGGCTGGCGGCGCTCGATTCGGGGAACATCGTCGGGTTCTTCGCCGCGGTGACACCCGTCTCGATCGACGTGGGGGTGCTCGAACGGAGCCAGCGGGTGGCGGTGGTGGCGGGGCACTTCCACTGGGACGACGTCGGGACCTGGGACGCCCTCTTGCGCACCCTCCCCAAGGACACCGCCGGCAATGTGGTCCACGGGCCGGTGCATCTCGACGCGGCCACGGGCAACGTGGTCTGGTCGGACGGTGACCCGATCGTGGTGCGGGGCGTGCAGGACCTCGTGATCGTCCACGCCAACGGCAGGATCCTCGTGATGCCGCGCGCGGATGCCGCGCATTTGAAGTCGCTGATCGATCCCCTTCCGCCTCAGGTCAAAGATCTGAAGTAGCGCGGGAACCCCAGAACCCCGGACGACCTCGTATTATTGTGTACTCCGGGCTTCCGGGGTTCCCTCGCCACACTTTCTGCCGATCCGATGCCCCCACTCTACCTCCTCGAACCTGACTCTCCCGGCGCCGCGTGGATGCCCTTCACCGGCGTCCGGCCGATCTGCGAGCTCCGCGCCGGTGCCTGGCGGATCCGCGACCGCTGGGAAGGGATCCTCGGCCACACCGCCGTCGCCATCGTCGGCGCCCACGTCGACGGCTTCAATGAGATGGACGAGCCTCCGGTCCAGCCTCGCGGCCCGATCGCCGGCCCCGCCCTGATCTGCCGCAGCGACTTCGCGCCGAGCGGCGAGATCCCGGACCTCCCCGCCGGCACCCGCCGCCTCACGCACGACGGTGCCACCGTGGCCTGGATCGTCCCCGACGGCACCACCTGGACCGCCACGCACGACGACGGCGACGCGGTCGAACTCCCGGGCCTCCTGCTCCACGGCACCGCCGACCTCCTCAGCGCGCTCGAACATTTCCTCGCCACCGACGTGGCCGAGATCGCGGCCGACCATCACGCCGACTACCCCGAAGGCTCCACCATCCTCGGCGAAGTCGCCGACGTGGCGCTCCTCGGCGCGCTGGTCGAGCCGGGGGTCACCTTCGATACCCGGAACGGCGCCATCGTGGTCGAAGACGGAGCCGAGATCCGCGGCGGCACCCGGCTCGAAGGCCCCTGCTTCATCGGCCCCCACGCCCGCGTGCTCGGCGGCTTCATCCGCCAGAGCGTGATCGGTCCCTGGTGCGTGGTGCGCGGCGAGATCTCGACCTCGGTCTTCCTTGGCTTCGCCAACAAGGCCCATGACGGGTTCGTTGGCCACAGCGTCGTGGGTCACTGGGTCAACCTCGGCGCGGGGACCACGACGTCGAACCTCAAGAACACCTACGGCGAGGTGCGACTCGACCTCCCCGGTGGCCGGGTCGAGACCGGACGCCAGTACCTCGGCACCCTCCTCGGCGACCATGCGAAGGCCGCGATCGGGACGATGTTCCCCACCGGGTGTGTGGTGGGGGCGGGCGCCAACGTCTTCGGCACCGGCCGCCCGCCGAAGTTCATCCCACCGATGTCGTGGGGGGAGACCGGCGAGGCCACGATGTCGCGCGACGGGTTCCTCGCCATCGCCGAGCGGGTGATGCCGCGGCGCCATGTGGAAGTGACGCCGGAACGCCGGGCCGCGCTCGAACGACTCTGGGACCGGGTCGCGGAGGCGTGACCACCCTCCGGATCCTCGGGTCGGGATCGCGCGGCAACTGCGTCGCGTTGGAAGAGGACGGCGCCGTGCTGCTGCTCGACGCCGGCTTCTCGGCCAGGGAGATCGAGCTCCGCGCGGCGCAGTGCGACCTCGACCTGGGCCGGCTGGTCGGGATCGCGGTGACGCACGAGCACGGGGATCACGCCCGCGGGGCCGCGCGGTTGAGCAGCAAGTATCGCGTGCCGGTGATCGGGTCGCTCGGCACGCTTGAGGCGATCGCCGCGCCGCAGGTGATCCCGCTCGAGCCAGGGGCCCCGCTCCACCACGCGGGGTTCACGCTCGAGGGGGCGTCCACCAGCCACGATGCGGCCCAGCCCCTCGCGCTCGCCGCGTGGGGTGCGTCGGGCGCGCGCGTGGGGCTGGCGGTGGACCTGGGCCGCCCGACCACGACCGTGCGATATCTCCTGCAGGACTGTGCCGCGCTGGTGATCGAGGCCAACCACGACGAGATCCTGCTGCGCGAGAGCGATTATCCCGCGAGTGTGCGTGCCAGGATCGCCGGCGCAGGCGGGCATCTCTCCAACCGGCAGACCGCCGAGCTCCTGACGGAGCTCTGCCACCCGCATCTGGGGCTCGTGGTGCTGGCGCACCTGAGTGAACGGTGCAACGCGCCCGACGCGGCGCGTGCCGTGGCCGCGGAGGCGCTCAGCGCGGCGGGATTCCTGGGGCGGCTCGAGGTGGCGCCGCAACACGAGGCGCTGGGGCCATTCGAGGTGCGGGCGACGATGGTGGCGAAGAGCTGAGAGTTGAGAGTCAAGAGCCAAGAGGGGTGCCTCGGAGAGATCTCTCCATTGCACCCCTCTTCACGCTTGACTCCGAACTCTTAACTCTTGGCTCTTAACTCTCGGCTCAGGGCTCCGTATCCGGATCCGGCGGCACCGGGATGTTGGCGGGACGCGGCGTCGCATTCCCGGTGCGGCGGAGGACGATCGCCTCGGTCAGGTCGCCGCCGGAAAGGGTGAGCTTGCCGTTCCGGATGCGATAGTCGTACTCGACCCATTCCCCGCCCAGGGCCAGGCGAAGCTTCCCCGCCGCCGGGAGCCGCCACCGGACGGTCTCGGTGCCGTAGCTGGCGCTCGAATCGCCACGCACGATGACGATGGCGGGAGCATCCTTGACCTTCTTTTCGGTGACCCAGGTCCCCAGGATCGGGGCGGGTGCTTGCGCGCGGAGGGCCGGCGCGGCGGCGAGCAGCAAGGCGAGGAGGATCGGGGCGGACTTCTTCACTGCTACCTCGGGTCTAGGGTCCGCGCAGGTAAGTGCAAGGGTCGGGCCACCGGTGAAAAATAACACCCCGGACCGTGATGGCCGGGGGCGTTGTCCTCTCACGCTCCCCTCCCCCGACTGGGGGTGGGGTCAGGGGAGGGGGCCTAGTACATCCCACCCATCCCGCCGCCG
>JANLXK010000435.1:0-1250 GCA_031365045.1 Gemmatimonadota bacterium
CGCCCCCCCGAAGAGCGGAAAGTGATTGATGATCAGGTGCAGATGGGTGGCGGTCGGCACGGGCGGCTCCTGGTGGTGGATGCTGGGAGTTGAGAGTTAAGAGTTGAGAGCCAAGAGTCAATCTCGATCCCAACTCTTCACTCTCAACTCTCAACTCTCAACTCTCAACTCAGAACGGCTTTAACCCGGGGCTCCCGTAGCGGATGAGGTGGAATTGCTCGTACAGCGGCCGGCCGTTGGCCACGACCACGATCACCGCGGCGACCACGAACCAGAGCCCCAGCTTGTCCCAGGTGGTCACCTTCGCCGTCTCCCCGCCGAGCGATTCCGCCCACTCGATGGGCTGCTGGGCGCCGCGCTGCCCGCCGAGCAGGGTGGCGAGCATCACGAGCACGAAGAGCCCGGCGCTCGCGAAGAGGATCACACCGCCCAGGGCGGAGAGGGTGGTGAGCGTCTGCCAGCTCTTCGCGATCGCCGCACCACCGAAGTCGGTGGTGTAGACCCGGCGCGGCACCCCCATCAACCCGGCGATGTGGTTGGAGAACGAGAAGAACACCATCCCGAGGAACCAGAGCCACGGCTGGACCCGGGCCAGCGGCACCGCTTCGAGCTTCCGGCCGCTCACCTTGGGGACCAGCCAGTACATCCCGCCCATGAACGAGAGGGCCGCCGCGCTGCCGACCGTGAGGTGGAAGTGCGCCTGGATCCATGCGGTGTTGTGCACCACGGAATTGAGCGCGTAGGCGGCGTTGATCGCCCCGCCGAAGCCGCCGACCAAAAAGAGGAGCATCGCGATCAGCCACGACGCCACCGCCGGGTCGCCCCAGGGGAGTTTCCGGATCCAGCCGAACAGCCCCTGCCCGCCGCGCAGCCGGCCCGCCACCTCGAGCGAGGCGCAGATGGTGAACGCGGTGATCAGGCTCGGGAAGCTGATGACCATCGTGAGCAGCGTGTGGAGCATCTTGTACTTGGCGCTGATCCCCGGGTCCTGGAACTGGTGGTGCAGCCCCACCGGCGTGGAGATCACCACGAACATCGTGAACACCATCCGGCCCAGTGGATCGGAGAAGAGCTTGCCCCCCGCCTCCTTCGGCAGGACGGTGTACCAGAGGGTGTAGGCCGGCAGGATCCAGAAGTAGACCAGCGGGTGGCCGGTGAACCAGAAGAGCATCCGGGCCAGGAGCGGGTCGATCGTGGCCACCCATCCCAGCGACCAGGGGATGAGCATGAAGAGCATCTCGGCCGCGACG
>JANLXK010000447.1:0-9296 GCA_031365045.1 Gemmatimonadota bacterium
CTCGTGGCGTACGCGCTCGGGATCACCGACGTCGACCCGCTCCGGTTCGACCTCCTCTTTGAACGCTTCCTGAATCCGGAACGCGTGTCGATGCCCGACATCGACGTCGACTTCTGCTTCGAGCGTCGCGGTGAAGTGATCGAGTACGTGCGTCAGCGGTATGGCAAGGAGTCGGTCGGGCAGATCATCACCTTCGGGACGCTCAAGGCGCGCGCCGCGCTCAAGGACGTGGCGCGCCTCCTCCGGATCCCGCCCGCCGATGCCGACAAGCTCACCAAGCTGGTCCCCTCGGGGCCCGCGTTCGCGATGACGGTCGAAGAGGCCGCGGCCAAAGTCCCCGAGATCAAGGAATTGATCAAGAAGGACCCGATCTACGCCCGGCTCTTCCAGCTCGCCAGCCGGATCGAGGGGATCAGCCGCCACGCCTCGGTGCATGCCGCCGGCGTGGTCATCGCCCCGGGTCCGCTCACCGACTACGTCCCGGTCTGCACCCAGCCCACCAAGGGGGCAGGCGCCTCCGGCGACGGCGCCGACGCGATCATCTGTCAGCTCGACATGATCGCGCTGGAAAAGGTCGGGATGCTCAAGATGGACCTGCTCGGCCTCAAGACCCTCACGGTGATCCACGACGCCGTGCGGATGGTCCGGGACCGGTCCGGCGCCGAACTCCAGATGGACCAGCTCACCTTCGACGACCCCAAGGTGTACGAGCTGCTTCGCGCGGGCCGCACCGCCGGGGTCTTCCAGTTCGAGTCGGCGCTCGCCACCGAGACCCTCCGGTCGATGAAGTGCGACCGGTTCGACGACCTGGTGGCCTCCAACGCCCTGCTCCGCCCCGGCCCGCTCGACGCCGGGATGCACCTCGTCTTCATCCGGCGCAAGCTCGGGCAGGAGAAGGTCACCTACGCGCACCCGCTCCTCGAAGAGGTGCTCGCACCGACCTACGGCGTCATCACCTACCAAGAACAGGTGATGCGGATCGCCAACGTGATGGGCGGCTTCTCGCTCGCCGAAGCCGATGTGCTCCGGAAGGCGGTCGGCAAAAAGGACGCGGAGCTGATCAAGCAGGAACTGGGCAAGTTCATTGAGCGCGGCATCGCCGCCGGCCACCCCAAGCGGACCATCGAAGAGCTCGCCGCCCAGATCGAGACCTTCGGCCGCTACGGCTTCAACAAGTCGCACTCGGTGGCCTATTCGGTGCTGAGCTACCAGACCGCATGGCTCAAGGCGCACCACCCGGCCGAGTTCATGGCCGCGCTGCTCAGCTCCGAGATCGGCGACACCGACAAAGTGGTGCAGTATATCCGCGAAGCGCGCGAGCTCGGACTGGAGGTCCTCCCGCCCGACGTCAACGAGTCCGGCTTCAAATTCACCGTGGTCGGCGAGAAGCGGATCCGCTTCGGCCTCGGCGCCGTGCGGAACGTGGGCGAAGGGGCCATTGCCAGCATCATCGCTGGCCGGAACGAGGCCCCCTACCGCACGCTGCAGGAGTTCGTCGACCTGATCGACCTGCGGCTCTGCAACAAGCGGGTGGTCGAGAGCCTCATCGCCGCCGGCTCCTGCGATGGCTTCGGCGACCGGGCCACTCTCACCGCAGCGGTCGAGAACGTGCTCGGCGAGGCCCAGCTCGCCCAGCAGGAACGGGAAGCGGGCCAGGGCACGCTCTTCGGCGAGGCCCCGGTCGAGGACCGTCCCCGTGGCGGCGCGCTGCCCGAGGTGAAGCCGTGGACCGAGGCCGACCGGCTGATCAAGGAGAAGGAGGTCCTCGGCTTCTTCATCTCGGGCCATCCGCTCGAGCGGTGGCGCATCGAGACCGAGCTCTTCGGGAATCGGACCACGGCGACGCTGGGCGAATGGAGCGAACACCCGGTCCAGATCGCGGCCGTGGTCACCGGGGTCAAGCGCCAGGTCTCCAAGAAGACCGGGAAGGAGTACGCCCGGCTCATCCTCGAGGATTTCCACGGCACCGCCGAGGCGATCGTCTTCCCCGATGCCTGGTCAAGGCTCAACCAGACGATCCTGGAGGACGCCGCGATGCTCCTCTCGGGCGGGTACAGCGCCCGGGACCAGGGCGAGGAGCGGGTCCCCTTCATCGTCGAGGGGGCAGAGGGGCTCGACGTCCTCCGCGGGAGAGGGCAAGTTGGTGTGGCCCTCCGCTGGGACTCGGGGGGTGCCCCCCCGGCCGAGGCCCTCAAGGCCGCCGTGGCCCTCTGCGCCGCCCACCCGGGGCCCGCGCCGCTCTATATTGAATGGTCGGACGGCAACGGGGAGCGCTCCCGCATGCGGTCCAAGCGCGTCCGGGTGGCCCCCGACGAAGAACTGATCCGTGCCCTGCGCGGGGTGCTCGACCGCGGCGAGGTCCATTACGTGAAGGCGGAGTGACCCATGGCCGTGGCCTACACGCTGGAATTCGAGAAGCCGCTCCAGGAGCTCGATCGCCAGATCGAGGACCTCCGGAAGCTCAGTGTGGAGCGCGGGCTCGACGTGGGCGACGAAGTGCGCCTGCTCGAGACCCGCCTCACCACGCTCCGAAAGGACCTCTACAAGGGTCTCACCCCGATGCAGCGGGTGCTGGTGGCCCGGCATCCGAAGCGCCCCTACACCCTCGACTACCTGTCGCTCGTCTTCACCGACTTCGTGGAACTGCACGGGGACCGGCTCTACCGTGACGACCCCGCCATCGTCGGCGGCTGGGCGCGGCTCGACGGTTCGTCGGTGATGGTGATCGGTCACCAGAAGGGGCGCGACACCAAGGACAATCTCCGCCGCAACTTCGGGATGGCGCATCCGGAAGGGTATCGGAAGGCGCTCCGCCTGATGAAGCTCGCCGCCAAGTTCGAGGCACCGATCATCACCCTCATCGACACGCCCGGTGCCTACCCGGGGCTCGGCGCCGAGGAGCGGGGTCAGTCCGAGGCGATCGCGCGGAACATCATCGAGATGTGCTCCCTCCCCACCCCGATCGTCGCGGTGGTCATCGGCGAAGGGGGCTCCGGTGGCGCGCTGGCGCTCGGCGTGGCCGACCGGGTGCTCATCCTCGAGAACGGCGTCTACTCGGTGATCTCCCCCGAGGGGTGCGCCGCGATCCTCTGGAAGGACGCCTCCCAGCGCGAGCGCGCCGCGGCGGCCCTCAAGATCACGCCGGACGACCTGATCCGCCTCAACGTGGTCGACGAGATCATCCCCGAGCCCGAGGGGGGCGCCCACCAGGACATCGAGCTGATGGCCGACACGCTCCGCAGCACGCTGATCCGCCAGCTGAAGGACCTCAAGTCGGTGAAGCCCGAGAAGCTGGTCCGCCGGCGCGCCGAGAAGTTCGCCGGAATGGGCGTCGTGACCGAGGCCTGATGCAGCTCGTCGAGATCCGTTTCAAGGGCAACCGCCGCGGGTTCTATCGCTGGCTCGACCTCGAAGACCCCCTCCGCCTGGAGGAGCCGGTCATCGTGGAGGCCGATCGCGGTCTCGACCTCGGCCGCGTGCAGAGCACCGGGGAGACCGCCGCCAAGAAGTGCGGCGGCGGCTGCGCGTCCGGCTGCGGCACCGACGAAGCCCCCAAGGCCGAGGCGGAACCGAAGGTGGTGCGCCGGGCCTTGCAGGAAGAGATCCGCCAGCACAATGAGCTCCGCAAGCAGGAGGAGGACGCCCGCCGCGCCGTGATGGAGCGGGTCAAGCGGCACGACCTCGGGATGAAGGTGAGCGACACCGAGTGGCAGTGGGACCGCCACAAGCTCACGATCTACTTCACCTCCGAGAAGCGCGTCGACTTCCGCACCCTCGTCCGCGACCTCGCGAGCCACTTCCGCGCACGCATCGAACTCCGCCAGATCGGCGTCCGCGACGAAGCGGCCCGCCTTTCGGGCGTGGGACGGTGCGGCCGCGAGTACTGCTGCAGCTCCTGGCTGGGCGAGCTCCATCCGGTGAGCCTCGCCCTCGCCAAGGACCAGCACCTCTCGCTCAACCCGCAGCAGATCTCGGGCGGGTGCGGCCGGCTCCTCTGCTGCCTCAAGTACGAACACGACTTCTACGTCGCCGCCCGCAAGCGCTTCCCCAAGGAAGGCAAGACGATCACGACCGCGCTCGGCGCCGAGAAGGTCATCGCGGTGGACATCTTCCGTGAGCGGGTCTTCCTCCGTTCCGAGCAGCAGGGCTCCCGCATCATCCCGCTGGTGCAACTGAAGGAAGAGGTCGAGCAGCTCGGCCAGAGCCTCCCGATCCCGGAGACCCCGGTCGTGGTCCCGCTCCGCCCGACCTCCCCACCCTCCGAGACCGCCGTCGCCGATGCCGCCGAAGGATCCCCCGTGCGCCGGCGGCGGCGGCGCGGGCGGCGCGGCAAGGGGGGCGGCCTCGGCGGCCTCGACACCCCTCCTTCGAGCCCTCCGACGAGCGACTGAGTGCCCCGCTTTTTTATCACCACCGCCATCGATTATGCCAACGGCGACCCCCACCTCGGACACGCGTACGAGAAAGTGGGGGCGGATGTCATCGCCCGCTGGCGCCGGCTCCGGGGCGACGATGTCTGGTTCCTCATCGGGATGGACGAGCACGGCCAAAAGGTGGCGCAGACCGCCACCGACCGCGGCCTTGCGCCGCAAGCGCTCACCGACCTCATCGCCGAGCGCTTCGAGGCGATGTGGCGCCGGCTCGGCCTGTCGCATGACCAGTTCATCCGCACCACGGCGGCCCCGCACAGGGAAGGCGTGCGTGACCTGATCGAGCGGATCTTCGCGAAGAACCCCGACGATTTCTACGAGAAGAGCTATGGCGGCCACTACTGCGTCGGCTGCGAATCGTTCAAGGCCGACGCCGAGATCGTCGACGGCAAGTGCGTGCTCCATCCCACGCGCACACTGGAGTGGGTCGAGGAGCGGAACTGGTTCTTCCGGCTCTCCAAGTACCAGACGTTCCTTGAGAAGCTCTTCGCCGACCATCCGGAGTTCCTGGCCCCCGAGAGCCGCAGGAATGAGATCCTGGGGCTCCTCAAGCAGGGACTGGAGGATATCTCGGCCAGCCGCTCACGCTTCAGCTGGGGCGTCCCCTTCCCCCGGCCCACGAGCGACGGCGAACAGCAGACGACGTACGTCTGGTTCGACGCCCTGCCCAACTACTGGACCGCCACCCGCTTTCCCGGCTCCAAGGCCCAGTGGCCGGCCCAGCTGCACGTCATCGGCAAGGACATCACCCGATTCCATTGCGTCATCTGGCCGGCGATGCTCGAAGCCGCCGGGCTTCCCCTCCCCGAACAGGTCTGGGCCCACGGGTTCATCTATCTGGGCGGCGAGCGGTTCTCCAAGAGCGCCGGAGTGAAGCTCGAGCTGGCTGAGGCGATCGACCGGTTCGGCCCCGATCCATTCCGCTACTACCTGATCCGGGAAGTGCCGTGGGAGAGCGACGGGAACTTCTCGTGGGAGCGGTTCGCCGAGCTGTACAACGCCGAGCTGGCGAATGGCCTCGGCAATCTGGCGAGCCGGGTGCTGGCGATGATCGAGAAGTATCGGGGTGGGGTGGTGCCCGCCGGGAGCCTCCCGGCGCTCGAGGAATCGGGGGCCCGGGCGACCACACTTTACGCGGAACGGATGGACGCACTGGATCTTCGCGGCGCCGTCGAGGCCGCCCTGGGGCTCGTGACCGAGGCGAACCTCGCCATCACCCAGTCCGCCCCCTGGGCGCTGGCCAAGGACCCCGCCCGCGGCGTCGAGCTAGATGCAGTGCTCGGGGGGCTTGCCCGCTCGCTGATCCGGCTGGCGGTGATGTTCTCGCCGGTGATGCCGGCCAAGGCCCAGGAACTCTGGGGGACCCTGGGGCAGTCAGGGGAGGTGGCCCGGGCTGGATGGGGTCGCGCGGCCCTCCCTGAGGCCTCCGGGAGCCCGGTCCGGAAACCCGGCGGGCTTTTTCCCCGCCCTGAAACGGACCTTAAGTCATAAGTCATTGATCTACATAGACTTAGACATTGCCGGTACAGGTTGACATTGCCTGTACCGGCGGCCATTATTGTTCTCTATACCTCAGAGTGATTAGGGGTACCTGCCCGAATGGGCAGGGTCGTCCGCCCGGACGGGCGGGTGTGTCGCTGCTGTCGAGGAGCCGGAATGAACGAGCATCGTTGGCGCGTGGTGGTGGTACCCCCGGGTTCGGGGACCTCGAAGGTCTTCGAGGTCTCGCAGAATCTGGTGAAGCTCGCGCTCGGCGTGGGGCTCGTCTTCGTGCTGGCGACCGTCCTGCTCACGTACACCACCCTGTCGCACACGCTGACGATCGCCCGGCATCAGGGGCTCATCCGCGAGAACCAGGTCCTCGCGCGCGAGCTGGGGCAGATGGAAGGGCGGATGGACCAGCTGCAGGATACGCTCGGGGCGATCCAGCGCACCAGCGGCATGGTCCGTCTCCTTGCCAACCTCGACCCGGTCGATCCGCAGGTGGCGGAGGCCGGCATCGGCGGTCCTGCGCGGACGTCGGCGGCCAATGCGGAGCTCCGCGGCGCGGGGGTGCTGGGGGCGCGCACCGCCAACGTGAAGGTCGACCTCAATGCGATGATCCGGCGGGCCAACCTGCTCGCCGCCTCGTTCACGGAAGCGGCCGACAGCCTCGAACTCCACACCGCTCGGCTGGCCGCGACGCCCAGCATCATGCCGTCGAACGGCTGGCTCACCTCGGCGTTCAGCCAAATGCGGGCCCACCCGATCCTGCACATCGATCGGCCGCACGAGGGGATCGACGTCTCCGCTCCGTCGGGCACGCCGATCGAAGCGCCGGCGGCAGGCGTCGTGACCAGCGCCGGGTGGGAGACCGGGTTCGGCAACAGCGTCATCCTCGATCACGGGTTCGGGGTCGTGACCAAGTACGCCCACGCTTCGCGCCTTCTGGTGCGGGCCGGGCAGCACGTGAAGCGGGGTGAGCGGATCGCGCTGGTGGGCAGTACCGGCCTCGCGACCGGATCGCACCTCCATTACGAGGTACACGTCAACGGGAAGCCGGTCGACCCGCTCCGCTACGTCCTGCCGAACGTCGTGGTCGACTGACCGACCGCCGCGTCCGACGCCATACCAACGGGGGCCCTCATCGGGTCCCCGTTGTCATTCTGTACCAGGGCCCGAGCGATCGCCCCTTCCCTTTCGACCCCGACAGGTGACGTTTCAGTGATGCGTTGGCTCCTTTGTTCCGCCGTCCTCGCGTCGCTGACGCTCAGCGCAAGCCTCGCCGGGTGCCGCACCGACGCCACGGTCGTCGTCGTCTCCATCCCTGAAGGCGCCGGTCCGGCGCGCCCTGCGGCCGACCAGATCCTCATCATGGTGCCGTACGACCGGGACAGCGTGATCCGGGAGCTCAGCGCCCCTTGGCTCGCCAGCCGACCCGATACGATCCCGCTGGCCCGGCTGCTCGATTCGCTGCAGGGGGCGTTCGCGCGACTGGCTGCGGCCACTCCCACCGGCCGTGCGGCGGCCCGGGCGGCGGTGGACCGGCTCCAGGCCCCCGACGGCCCACTGGCGCGCCTCCGGGCCGCCCAGCACGCTTGGCAGGACTCGGCGTACGCCTCCTACGACAGCCTCACCTTCCTGCTGGTGAAGCGGATCGCGCGGGACCCGTTCGCCGATACGACCGACGCCGCCGGGATCGCCCGGGTGAGGCCGTCGCGCAGCGGCCCCTGGTGGATCACCGCCACCACCTGGGATGCCAACGACCCCTTCTCCGAGTGGTACTGGAACCTCCCGTTGACCGGCGACACCCTGCGGTTGACCGCGGCCAACGCCCGACACCGCCGCCGATTCTAGGAGACCCGATGTCCCGACCTACGACCCGCATCAGCGCGGCCCTGCTCGCGTCCACCGTGATCTTCGGCTTCACCTGTACCGTTGCGACGCCCCCCGCCGCCAAGGCCGCGGTCCCGACGCAGGCACAGGGCCAGGCCGACGACCTGCTCGATCAGCGCACCAAGGGGTCGGCCACGGCGCCGGTGCGAGTGATCGAGATGTCGGACTTCCAATGCCCCTGGTGCCGGCGCTTCACGGTCGAGACCGCGGGGATCCTCGAGCGGGAGTACATCGCGACCGGCAAGGTGCGCTGGATCTTCATCAACTTCCCCATCGTCCAGCTCCATCCCAACGCCGGCGCGGCGGCCGAGCTGGCGATGTGCGCGGCCACCCAGGGAAAGTTCTGGCCGATGCACGACATCCTCTATCGGCGGCAGGAGACCTGGGCCCCGCTCCACCAGCCGGAGCAGTACCTGCTCACCCTGGTCGACTCGCTCCGGATCCCGCGCGACTCGATCCTGCCCTGCCTGCGCGACGCAAAGATGCGGGACCTGGTCCAGCGCGACCTCACCACCGCCCAGCGGATCGGGGCCACCAGCACCCCGACCTTCCTGATCGAGGGAGCGCTCCTGAGCGGCGCCTATCCGGTCGACGTCTTCCGCCATGTGCTGGACTCGATCTACGCGGTGAAGACGGCCACACATCAGTGAGGAGTAAGGAGTGAGGAGTGAGGAGTGGACAGGACGAAGGCCCTCTGCGCAGCTCAGGCAGCGGGCCTTCCTTCAATCCACTTCTTACACCTCACTCCTTACTTCTCACTTAGTTCACACCACTCCGGCGACGGAGAGGAACACATCGTACAGCGCGTGGGTCCAGGCCGTGATGCCGAAGCCGCGCAGCACGAAGAGTCCGCTGAAGAGGAGCCCGGCGACGAAGCGGAAGACGAATGACTGGAGCTGCCAGGAGTCGCCGTAGGGGCCGACATAGTGGAAAGCGGAGAAGATGAGGGCGCCCACCACGACGGCGAAGAGGCTCGCAGCCCCGGGAAGCCACCCGAACGCCCGCCGAGCCGACCAGGCCAGTCCGGAGACGAGGATGACCCGGAAGAGCAGTTCCTCGTAGATACCGGCCCCGAGGGAGAGCATCACCTGGGTGCTGAGGCCGAGCCCTTTGAGACCGCCGAGGGCCAGCACCGAGGGCCCCCGGAGGAGGAGCGCCGTGAGGAGCCCGGCGACGGCCCCGAAGAGGAGCGCCAGCCCCACGGCCTCACCGAACATCCCGAGGAAGATCCCCGGCCGGAGCGGGCCGCGGTCCCGCCAGACGAGGGTGATACCGATCCCGATCAGGATGAGATCGAACAGCAACAGCCCGCGACCACCGCCCAGTGTGAGAAAGAGGGACTTGAGGAGCACATCCGCACCGTTCCGGACCCCGGTCGTGGCACCCCCCTCGAGCAGCCAGGCCAGACCCTCGTACGCCAGGATGAGCGGGACCGCGAAGAGGATCGTATACCGCGGGGACCTGCTCAACTGCCAGTAGTTCATCGTGCGA
>JANLXK010000473.1:0-6997 GCA_031365045.1 Gemmatimonadota bacterium
GCATCGGCGGCCTCCTCCGCGGCGAACGTGGCGAACTTGGCCTCGCTCACCTCCTGGTGCATCAGGATGGCGCCGCGGCGGGCGGAAGGATCCAGCGGAGCGGCGGTGAGGCGGAACCAGCGTCGCAATGGGGTGGAATGACACGGATAGTCGAGGGAATAGGTGGCGTGCGAGCCGTCCAGGACGGCACGGATCCCGGCGGCCGCGGCGGCCGCCTCGTTGGATTCGTCGCCGGTGGTGCCGTCACAGATGGAGAGGTAGTTCTCGCCGACGCCGGACCGCTTGCTCCGGAGCCCGTTGGCGGTGCCGAACCGGCGCCACGCCTCGTTGACGGTGAGGATCACGCCGGTGTGGTCAAGGAGTGCGATGTGGTCAGGGATCGCGTCGAGGATGGCGGCCTGGTGGTCCCGGGCATCCGGGTGGCGCCCGGTCGCCCTTTCGATCTTGCGGGTGGACGGCGACACCTAGGTGTCCCCCAAGCGAACGCGCGCGGCCTTGGGGTACTGAGCACCGCGCGCGACTGCGTCGGACGTTCCAAGGCTCCTTGGATCGAGCGGTGGTCCCCGGGGTGGGGAACGCGGTTGTGACCTGCTGCTGCCAGCCATCATGGGGTTCTCTTCAGCGACGCCCTATTGCTTGCACTCGGAACCTACCCGGCGGTACCCGCAATAGCGAAGAAGTGGCCGAACTTTCCCCCTCGTACGAAAGGATGAGCTCGCGCTCAGCACGCGGGACCAGACCGCCGTACCGAAGAGCCGGCCCGCGAGGTCCGTGGCACCCATCGCCACCGCCCCCCAGAACGCGACTCGGAGCGCGCCGGGAAGGAGCTTGGCCCCACCCAGACGGGCGGCGGTGGCACGGAAAACGACGAGGAGCAGGAGGTGCTCGCGCCCATCACGACCGGCGTCACCGCGGGGCCATGCACGAAGGCTGCGCGAAGCGCAGGGAGCGCGGCGCCCCCGATAGACGCACGCCAGCTCGGCCCCTTCGGTGTCAGCCTAGGAACGAACGGAGACATATCCACCGGCGGCCATCGAGAGCGCCGTAAGGAGGATCGCCCCCGGCGTGGCGGCGGCCGACGCCACCCTCACCGCGAGGGAGCTGGTGGGGATGAGCGCATTATTCGCACCGAGCGGCGCGGAGCGAGCCGGTGTGCTCGGTGCGATGCCCTTCGATGTGGAGGCGGGACATCAAGTGGTCAGCCGAGGTACTTGGCGTCGCCGAATCCGAGGATGGGGTAGAAGATCAAGCCGAGGAAGGCGAGGCCGAGTCCGAACCCGGTCCCCTTGCCGAAGCGGTTGGCGATGCCGATCGAGACCAGCACGGCGACGACCAGATTGACGAGCGGGATGAGGAGCAGTATCAGCCACCAGCCGGGTTTGCCGGCGATCTGGAGCATCACCCAGACATTGTAGATCGGTATGAGCGAGGCCCAACCGGGCTTCCCTGCCTTGACGAACGTCTTCCAGATCCCGGCGAAGACGACCAGCATCACGCCGAGCATCAGGATCCAGAAGGTCCCTCCCATCGACGACGATTCAGTCATGCGCCCCTCCCTGGCTTGGGAATCTCGATCAGGTGTGCGGGAACGCGACCACGTTACGTGCTGGGACGGCATCGCGGAAGAGGGGCGGGGTGCGGGCTCAGGCCAGGATCCCTGAATCCTCCCGCGTGGCCTCCGCCTGCCGCTGCACCATTTCGAAATAGCGCCCCCGCGCCTGCATCAGCTCTTCGTGGGTCCCCCGCTCGATGATCCGACCCTCTTCCAACAGCAGGATCAGGTCGGCGCGGCGCACCGTCGAGAGCCGGTGGGCGATGACGAAGGTGGTCCGTCCTGCCAGGAGGTCGGCCATCGCGGCCTGGATGAGCTGTTCGCTCTCGGTGTCGAGGTTGCTGGTCGCCTCGTCGAGGATGAGGATCTCCGGCGCCTTGAGGATGGCGCGCGCGATGGCGAGGCGCTGGCGCTGGCCCCCCGAGAGCTTCACCCCCCGTTCCCCGATCATCGTGTCGTACCCTTCGGGCAGGTCCACGATGAACTCGTGGGCGTTGGCCCGGTGCGACGCGTCCTGCACCTGCGCGTCGGTCACCTCCCCGCTCGCGCCGTAGGCGATGTTGTCGCGCACCGTGCCGTCGAAGAGGAACACGTCCTGCTGCACCAGCGCGATCAGGTCGCGGTAGGAACCGAGGGTCAGGTCGCGGAGGTCGGTGCCGTTGAGGAGGATCCGTCCGGCGGTGGGATCGTGGAATCGCGCCACCAGGTCGGTGACGGTGGTCTTCCCGGCGCCGCTCCGCCCCACCAGTGCCACCACCGACCCCCCGGGCACCGTCACGTCAAAGTCGCGCACCACCGGGCGCCCCTCGCGGTACGCGAAGCTCACCTGCTCGAACCGGAACTCGGCCACCCGCGCCGGCGCTTCGGCGGCCTCCGGGCGGTCGGGTTTGTCGTCCGGCATCGCCAGCACTTCGAAGACACGTTCCATGGCCGCCAGCGAACGCTGCAGCTCGGAGAAGGTGTTGACCAGGTTCCAGATCGGGTTGAGCAGCAGGAAGGTGTACCACTGGAACGCCATGATGTCGCCGACCGTGGCGCGGCCCGCGAGGTTGAGCCACCCGCCGTACCAGACGATCACCACGTTCACCGCGCCGACCAGGAGCCCCCAGGTCGTCCAGATCACCAGCTCGCGCCGGTGGGCGAAGAGCTCCTTCCGGAGCACGGTGTGTCGGCCGCGAAGGTAGCCGAAGAGCTCCCAGAGCTCGCGCCGGAAGGCCCGTACCACCCGGATCCCGCCGAAGGTCTCGCCCACCCGTCCGTCGATCTCCTCGACGTCCTTCCGCACCGAGCGGTAGATCGGCCGGATCCGCCGGGTGGCGATGAAGCTCACCGTGATCACCCCCGGCACCACCGCCAGCGCCATCAGCGCCAGGCGCCAGTTGAGCGCGGTGAGGATCCCGACGGCGATGACGAGGCGGAGGAGGGAGATGGCGGGGGAGACGATCGCCATCTGCAGGAGGCCGGTGGTGGTCTCCACGTCGCCGGTGAGCCGGGAGAGGAGCCCGCCGGTCTTCATCTCCCAGAGCTTCGGGAGCGGCAGGTGCAGCAGCCGGCGGAAGAGCGCTCGGCGGAGCGCCAGGATCACCTTGACGTTCAGGATCCGCTGCCGGTAATCCTTCCAGGCGCCGAGGAGGCTGCTGACGACCATCGCGAGGAGGAAGAGGCTGCCGATGAGGTTGAGGCGCCCCATCCGCGTGGCGGGATCGATCGACGTGGCGAGGAGGACCTTGTCGATGATCGACCGCATGAAGAGCGGGGAGACCATCTCCAGTCCCGCCGTGGCGAGCGCGAGCATGAAGACGGCCACCGTGGCCCAGCGATGCGGCCAGAGCCACTTCAGGTAGTCCTTGAGGTACTCGCGCCGCTTCCCCGGCTCCCGCTTGGGGCCCGCGCCTTCCTTCTCGGCGTCGACCCGCTGGTCGAGCGTACCGGCGCGGTACTCATCGACGAAGTTGGCATAGCGTTGCCGTGAGGAACGGGGGTGGCGCATCGTCTCGGTCTGGTTCCGTGTTCACTCAGAATACACTAGAATCGAAGGATGCGAACCCCCCTCCTCGCGGTCATCCTGCTCGCCGCCACGGTCTCCGCCGCTGCCCAGACACCAGCTCCGAAGGTCTACACCCACGCCGACTCGCTCCGAGGCGCGGCGGCCTCGCCAGGACGGAATTGGTGGGACGTGACCTTCTACGACCTCCATGTGCGGATCTCCCCCGCGGACAGCACCATCCGGGGGTGGAACGGGATCACGTATCGCGTCACCGGCGCGGGGCGCGAGCTGCAGGTGGACCTGATGACGCCGCTCGAGGTGGATTCGGTTCGGCAGGGGGGACGACGGCTCCCCTTCCGTCGCGATGGGAATGCCTTCTTCGTCACTCCGCTTCCTGCCGCGGTGGGGACGACGGCGACGATCACGGTCTATTACCACGGCGCCCCGCGTCCCGCCGTCCGACCGCCGTGGGAAGGTGGCTATTCGTGGAAGACTGATTCCCTCGGCCGCCCATGGATCGTGACCACCGACCAAGGGGTGGGGGCGAGCATCTGGTGGCCCAACAAGGACAGCCAGGCCGACGAGCCCGACAGCCAGCGGGTGGCGCTCACCGTCCCCGGCGACCTGGTCGAGGTCTCGAACGGCCGGCTCCGGAGCACGACCCACAACGCTGACGGCACCACCACCTACGAGTGGTTCGTCACCAACCCGATCAACAACTACGCCATCGCGGTCGCCGCGGGGCACTACACGCACTACAGCGATGTCTACCAGGGGATCCGCGGACCCCTCACCCTCGACTTCTGGCCCCTCGACTACCATCTCGACGCGGCCCAGCGCCAGTTCCCGCAGGTCAAGCCGATGCTCGCCTGCTTCGAGGGATGGTTCGGCCCCTATCCCTGGTACGAGGACGGGTACAAGCTGATCGAGGTCTCCAACAACGGGATGGAGCACCAGAGCGCAGTGGCGTACGGCAACCTCTTCGCCAACGGCTACCGCCGCCGCGACATGTCCGGCACCGGGCTCGGCATGCAGTGGGACTTCATCATCGTGCACGAGAGCGCCCACGAGTGGTTCGGCAACAACATCACCACCAAGGATCTCGCCGACATGTGGGTGCACGAGAGCTTCGCGAACTACGCCGAGGGGCTGTACACCGAGTGCCTCTTCGGCAAGCAGGCGGGGGCGGACTACATCGTGGGCGCGCGGCGGGGGATCCGGAACGACCGGCCCATCGTCCCGGGGGTGTACGGCGTGAACGCGCAGGGCTCAGGGGACATGTACCCCAAGGGGGGGAACATGCTCCATACCATCCGCCAGATCGTGGACGACGACGTGCGGTGGCGGGGGATCCTGCGGGGATTGAACGCCACCTTCTGGCACCAGACGGTGCAGGGGAGCGACGTCGAGCAGTACATCAGCCGCGGGGCGGGGCTGGACCTCTCCAAGGTGTTCGACCAGTACCTGCGCGACGTGCGCGTCCCCGTCCTCGAGTACCGTGCGAGTCGCGACAGCGTGAGTTATCGGTGGGCCGAGGTGGTCCCGGGATTCGACATGCCGGTGAAGGTGACGGTGGGCGGCGCCGCGCAGCTGCTGCACCCGACGGAGCAGTGGCGGACGCTGGCGGCGCAGGGGGCGGCGGGGAGCTTCACCGTCGATCGGAATTACTACGTGATCGCGCGGCCCGTGACGCCGTAGTAACTGCCATCGAGAAGACGGAACCGTCCTGAGGAGCGCAAGCGACGAAGGACCTAGCTTACCGAGCTAGGTCCTTCGCTCCACTCAGGACGGTTCCGATCTTGGGTCCGCCTACCCGCCTACCCGCCTACCCGCCTACCCGCCTACCCGCCTACCCGCCTCTTTCAGGGGGTCCGCCCGATGTCCCGGAGTCGGCCCCGTGCTTCCATGTTGGTCGAGTCCCGCCGGATCGCCTCGCGATAGGACATGGCTGCGCCGTTGGTGTCCGCCCTCATCAGGAGCACGTTCCCACGGAAGACTGAGGTCCCCGACGACGTGGGGTAGAACTGCTCGTTCAGGGCAAGGAAGGCGAGGGCGTCGTCCACCTTGCCGGCGCGGGCCAGGCGGAAGGCGGTGATGTTGAGGCTCTGCTCGCCGAAGTCGTAGGCGTCCCGTCCGTAGTACCTCTCACGCAGGGCGCGGTAGGCCCGCATCGCCGAGTCCGCCCCCGCCGAGGAGTCGGCGGTCTGCAGGATGCTCTGCAGCGTCACCGGAAGGCTCACCCCATGGTGGCAGGTCCGGCAGGTCACCACCGGATCGCCGGGGGCGCGCCCCGGGAGGGTGTCGAGCCGCCGGTTGATCTCGGCCACCATCCGCATCATCTGGCGGGCGATGAGTTTGGTCTCCTTCTGGTCCTTGGCGAAGTCGAACTGGTCCAGGGGTTGTCCTTCCTGGCCGACATGACAGAACGGACAGCGGACGCCGAGGTCGCCGGTGATGTTGCGCATCTGGCCGATCACCTGCTGCACCGGGGTGTTGTGGGGGATCACCTGGGTGTTGACGAGGGAGTCGGGAGGGAACTTATGCCCCTGGGCCAGGGCCAGCGAAGGGACGATGGCCAGGAGGGCCGTGAGAAGGCGGACGCGCACGGGGGACCTCGGGAGGGGGACAGGTGGACCGGGAGACAGAGAGACAGAGAGACAGAGAGACAGAGAGACAGGTGGACAGGCCGGGTGACCGTGAGACAGGAATACTACGGGGTGGGGAGGAGAGATGTTGCAGTCCCGAGACGGGGGTAGGAAGGGAGGAAGGTAGGAGGGTAGGAAGGGAAGAAGGTAGGATGTGAGCCCCGAAGCGGAGCAGGCTTCCTACCTTCTTCCCTTCTTCCCTTCCTAACTCACCGTTCTACTGCTGACACCGACCGTGCGGATCGGGGAGCGGATGATCGACCGTCGGGCGCGCGGGGGCGTCGGCCACGTGCATCGCGAGGTCGGCGATGAACCGGGTCACCCGGGCGTAGTGCGGATAGTCGATGTACTCGGGCTCGTCGGTCACCTGGTGGTAGTCCGCGTGACCGCCGGTGGTGAAGAAGGCGATCGGGATCCCGTAGCGGGCATACTCGTAGTGGTCGCTGCGGCAGTAGATGTTCTGCGGATGCCCGTTGGCGTCGAGCGAGTAGTCGAACGCTAGGCCGTGCTTGCCGCTCTTGTTGACCGCTTCCACCATGTCGCCCAGCTGCGTCGCCACGCGACGGGAGCCGATGACCTGGAGGTAGTTCGGGTTGCCGTGGATCTTGTCGCCGGCCAGGGTCTGGCCGGTCACGTCGCTCGCCTGACCGCGGCCGATCATGTCAATGTTGAGCTGGGCCACGATCGCCGCGCGCGGCACCGTCGGATGGTCGGTGAACCACTGCGAACCGAAGAGCCCCTCTTCCTCGCCCACATGCCAGACGAAGAGGATCGACCGCTTCGGGTGCTGGCGCTGGGTGGCCAGCCGCTCGG
>JANLXK010000479.1:0-6825 GCA_031365045.1 Gemmatimonadota bacterium
CCTGCGAGAACTACTTCCCGATCATCTACGTGAACCCGGCGATGACGGGCAGCCTCCACGGCGCCGTCAAGATCCACGTGGTCGGCCAGGGGGTGCTGCTGGTCAACGGCGACATGGAGATCAACGCCGGCAGCATCTACAACGGCCTGATCCTGATCCGGGGCGAGTTCGGCAAGGCGAACGGCAATACCACCATCACCGGGGGCGTGGTGTCGATGAATGCCGACCTGGACGCGTCCGGCTCGAACACCACGGGCAACCTGACCCTGAACTACTCCAAGTGCGCCGTGAGCACCGCCCTCAACAACCTGGCCGTCTCGGCCCCGGCGGCCTACCGGGGGTTCATCCAGTACTGACGCACGGGCGCACGGACGCACGGGCGCACGGACGCACGGACGCACGGGCGCAGGGTGATAGGAGTGGAAAAAGGGGGCTCCCGGGGTCTGGGGCCCCTTTCTCCATTTCTGGGGGGAAATGAGGGGCCGGAGGGGGCCCGCGAGGGGTCATAATGAGGTACCCGACGATAATCCGGCAATTACGACTTGGGGCCGGAAAAACAGGGGCGACGGGGGTAGTCCGGGGTGGGTCCGGATCCTATTTTTGACCCGCGACTCGCGACCCGCGACCTGCATAAGTGACACCCCTACAAGGCTTTGCCAATGGTGACCTCAAGCACTTTGGAGCTTGACAAAAAGTCCGGGGTTCGGTAGCGTAGCCTGTCCAAGGGTCTCCTCCATCCATTCCACGGTCAGGTCGGTATGGCTCTCTTCGGCTTCGGCGGGAAGAAGACGACGGTCGGTCTCGACATCGGCAGCGGGTTGATCAAGATGTGCCAGATCAGCCACGTCGGCGGCGAGCCCATTCTGACCAAGGTGGCCTTCGCCACCGTGTCGGACGATGCCATCGTCGAGGGCGAGGTCATCGACGCCGGCGTCGTGGCCGACGCGGTGCGCGAGCTGCTGGCCAGCAACGGCATCAAGATCAAGGACGCCGTGATCGCCATCGGCGGCCGCGACGTCATCATCAAGAAGATCTCGATGGACCGGATGAGCGAGGACGACGCGCGCGAGGTGATCCGCTGGGAAGCGGAACAGCACGTGCCGTTCGACATGGAGAACGTCGAACTCGACTTCCAGATCCTCGACCCCGACGGCGAGGGGCTCCAGATGACGGTGCTCCTGGTCGCGGCCAAGCGGGAGCTCATCGAAGGGCGGATCGGGCTGCTCAACGAGGCGGGACTCGACGCCAAGATCATCGACGTCGACGCCTTCGCCCTGCACAACGCCTTCGAGCTGAACCACCCGGACGAGATGTCCGGCATCATCGGCCTGGTCAACATCGGGCACGAGACCACCAACATCAACATCCTCGAGGACGGCATCCCCGTCCTGACCCGCGACATGCCGCTCGGGACCCGTCGGCTGCGCGAGGACCTGCAGCGCGAGCGCGGGGTCTCGGTCGAAGAGGCCGAGGCGATGATCCGGGGCGGCGAACAGAGCGACCTGCTAGCGCCCTTCGTGGCCACGCGGGGCGACGAGCTGGCCACCGGCATCGAGCGGGCGGCCGCCTTCCTGCAGTCCTCCAGCCGCATGGGCGGGCAGCTCAGCCGGCTCTACCTGGTCGGCGGCGGGGCCCGGGTGCCAGGGCTGGCCAAGGTCCTGTCGGACCGGTTGCGCGTGAAAGTAGAACTGGCGAACCCGCTCGGCCGCCTCGCGGTGGCCGAGGGTGTGTTCGATGACATGAACATCGACGAGGTCGCGCCGCTGCTGATGCTGCCGATCGGCCTCGCCCTTCGGACGGCCGCCTGACCCCGGGCCGGGAGGACGTTCCGCGATGATGATCTCGATCAATCTCCGGCCGGGGCAGAAGCGCAAGCCTTCGGGGGCCGGCAAGCAGATCACCGCCCAGCTCAAGGCCTTCGCCGCACGGGTGAAGGACCCGCTGCTGGCGGGTGTGGTGGCGGCCTGGATCCTCGTGGCCGGCTGGCTGGCCTACACCTGGGGTTCGACCGGGCGGGAGATGGGCCGGGCCACCGAGCAGCTCGAGCAGACCGCCACCGAGGCCAAGCGCTTCGAGACCCTGATGCAGCAGAAGCGGAAGGCCGAGCGGATCCGCGACTCGCTGCAGACCCAGATCAGCGTGATCCGCGGCGTGGACCGCGGCCGCTATGTCTGGCCCCACATCCTCGACGAAGTGGCCAAGACCATGCCGGCCTACACCTGGCTCACCGACGTGTCGGTGGTCGGGGCGGTGGCCGCGGCGGAAGGGGATTCGGGCGCGGCGCCCAAGCTCAAGTTCCAGGTCAACGGCCGCACGGTGGACTACCAGGCCTTCACCCAGTTCCTCCGCCAGCTCGAAGCGTCGCCCTGGATCGAGAACGTGCAGACGCTCCGGTCCGAGACCGTGGTCGAGAACCAGCGCCCGGTCACCTCGTTCCAGATCACGGCGCTCTTCGCCCAGGCCGATTCGGCCTACATCCGCACCGTCCCCCTCGCGCAGTCGGTGAGGTGATCCCATGAGCGAACAGCGCAAGATCTATTTCGTCCTCCTCTTCCTCGCCGGCGTCGCGGGGTTCGTCGGGTACTCCGGACTGACCCTCGTCGGCTGGAACGGACTGGGCGCCCGCTACGGGGTCATCCAGGCCCGGCAGGATTCGATCGCGATGCTGCAGGCGCGGATCGACAGCGCCAAGGCCCAGCTGGCCTCAGGCAGCGTCGAGGACCTCCGCCGCCGGCTCGAGGGGTATCGCGCGAGCCTCGACCTCCTGCGCCGGCTGGTGCCGGAGCAGAACGAGGTCCCGAACCTGCTCGATGCCATCACCACCCGCGCCAAGATCCGCGGCGTCGAGGTCGGCGTCTTCTCGCCCGGCGTCGTGACCCCGGGCCCCGACCCCTTCACCACCCAGCGCTGGGACATGGTGGTGTACGGGCACTATGACCAGGTCGGCGAGTTCCTGGCCGACGTCGCCTCGCTGCCGCGCATCGTGGTGCCGGTCGACCTCAAGATCAAGGCCGCCCCCACGGCCATCGCGCGGACCTACAGCGACACCACAGGCTCCTTGCTCCAGGCGGGGTTCTCGGTGCTCACGTACGTGAAGACCCCCCAGACGGAGGGTGCGAACGGTGGCCAGTAAGCGCATTGGCTGGGCCCTCGCGGCGCTCACCCTGCTCGGAGGGTGCGGCAGCGCCGCCAAGCGGCAAGCCACACAGGATTCCCTCGCGCAGGTCGAGCTCCAGGCCCGCCGCGATTCGCTCCAGAAGGTGAAGGCCGCGCGTGACTCGGTCGCGCGGATCGCCTACGCCGCCTGCACCGACTCGGTGCGGAAGGCGCTGATGAAGACGCCCGCCGGCCGGGCCAAGCTCCGGGTGCGGGTGCCCGAAGGGCAGCCGCGGCCGGAGAACCTCGCCGCCTGCGGCACGATGCCTGGAGCCGCGGCCGTCTCGGCTGCGTCCCCGGAGGCGAAGCCGACCACGACCCCGGCTGTGACGCCGGCGGCCCCCGCGGCAAAGCCGACCGGCACCGCCGCGTCACCCAGCGTCAACCAGCAGCGGGTGGCCCGCGCCGACTCGGTCCGGATGGCACGGGACCGGGCCAAGGCCGATTCGCTGGCCCGGGTGGCCGAACGGAGGCGTACCGACTCGCTCACGCGGGTGGCGTCCGACTCCGTCCGCGCCGATTCGATGACCCGTGCCCGCGAGACCGAAGTGTTGCGCGAGAGCTTCAGCTACTCCGGGTCGAGTCGTGACCCGTTCACGTCGGTGGTCTCGCAGGGCAATGCCGGCCCCGACGTCAGCAACATGATCCTCGTGGCGGTCCTCGCGGACTCGCGCTCGGCCCGCAACAGTGTCGCGGTGCTGCGCGAGAAGCAGGGGACTCGCCGCTGGCGGGTGAAGGTGGGGGACCATGTCGGCACCGCCACGGTCACCCTCATCACCCAGCGCGATGTGACGTTCAACGTCCAAGATTTCGGATTCGAGCGGCAGGAGACCCTGTCGCTCCGCAATAAACCGGAGGTAACCCCATGAATCGTCTGCGCACCGTCCTTGCGGCCTTTGCGGCGCTGGTCGCCATCGCGTCGCCCGCGTCGGCCACTGGCCCGGGCGACGGCGAGGTCCTGAGCGTCGCCATCAGCTCTGCGCCCGGCTCGGCAGAAGTGATGATCGGCATCCGCGGCGCGGTCGAGGTGAGGGACTTCCTCCTCAGCTCGCCGAACCGCCTGGTGCTCGATCTCGCCGGCGCCAAGCTCACCGGCGCCATCTCCCTGTACGACGGGATCGAGCGCGCCGGGATCCTGAACATCCGGTACGCGCAGTTCAGTCCCAACGTGGTGCGCGTGGTGATCGACCTGACCGAGCGGAAGCAATACACGGTCGAGAACTCGGACGAGGGCGTGCGTGTCCGGTTCGGGGCCGAGCGGAGCTTCCTCTCGTGGTCGTCGCTGGCCCCGGCCGACATGGCCGCGCCCACCGCGGCCGTCACGCCGGCCCGGGGCGGGAACGCGCCGCGCCGGACCCCTGAAGTGGTGCTGACCGGGGATCAGATCCAGGTGCCGTCGAACGCGCGCCGGATCACCGTGACGTGGGACAACGCCTCCATCGCCGACGTCGCAGCCGGATTCGCCGCCTACAGCGGCAAGTCGATCATCATCGGCTCGGGCATCCTGGCGACCACCACGGTCACCGCCGAGCTCAAGGACGTGCCGTGGCCCGACGCCTTCCGCGCCGTGCTCGCGGCCCAGGGGCTTTCGGCCACCGAGATGCCGGGGGGCGTGATCCGCATCGACTCGCCCCGCGCGCTGGCCTCGCTCGACTCGCTCGAGCCGCTGGAGACCCGTCTGGTCCGGGTGAACTACGCCAGCGTCGTGTCGCTGGCGAAGAACCTGGCCGGCCTGGTGACCCACAGTCGCGGCGCGATCGTGGCCGACTCGTCCACCCATGGCCTGATCATCACCGACACCCGGAGCCGCATCGACGCGATCGTCGATTTCGTGCACGGGTTGGACGCCCCGACGCCGCTGGTCTCGATCCAGGCCAAGATCATCCTGGTGGACCGGACCGACATCCAGGCGCTCGGCATCATGTACGACATCGGTGCCCCGGCCGCCGGCCAGGGGAGCTTCTTCAACCAGGTCGTGGCCCGCGGCGGCTTCGCGTCCAGCAGCCAGGTGGTCGACCTGGGCGGCACGTCCGTGGCCGCGATCGGCAACGCGAAGGGGTCGATGTCGGACGCCGCCTTGGCGGTGATCGCGACCACGACCTTCGGGAATTACGCCCTCTCGGCGTTCCTCCAGGCGGTGCAGACCGTCAACCTCGCCGACGTGCAGGCGGAGCCGGTCATCACCACCCTCGATAACACGCCGGCCGACCTGCTGGTGGGTGAAGAGACGCCGGTGCGCGTCATCGACGCCGGGACCGCGGGCGCCGGCGGTGCCACGGCGACGGTCACGCTCAAGGAGACCGGCATCCGGCTCACGGTCACTCCGCACGTGACCAACAACCGGAACGTGCTGCTCGACCTCCGCACCGAGCGGTCGGCCATCCAGATCGTCGCCGAAGCGGACCTCGGGTTCAACTTCTCGAAGCAGACCGCCACCAACAAGTTGCTGGTCGATGACGGCGAGACCGCCGTGATCGGCGGCCTGACGCTGACGCAGGTGGATCGCACCCGGACGGGGATCCCGTTCCTGATGAACCTCCCCGGCATCGGCGGGCTGTTCGGCTTCAGCCGGATCAACGAGCGCCGGCGCGACCTGATCATCCTGGTCACGCCGCGGATCATCGATCCGCCGGCGGCGGCAACGGCCGCCGGTCAGTGAGCCTGCCGGTCCCCGCGGATCACCCGAGCCCGACCGACGCGTCGGGCTCGCGTGTCTCCGGGACGGGCTGAACGATGGGCAGGCTCCGCTTCCTGACCGCCGGTGAGTCCCACGGACGAGGCCTGGTGGCCATCGTCGAGGGGCTGCCCGCCGGGTTGCCGGTGACGGCGGAGCAGGTGGATCACGAACTGGGGCGCCGGATGCAGGGGTACGGGCGCGGCGCCCGGATGAAGATCGAGCAGGACCGCGTCGAGTGGCTGGCCGGCGTGCGCGCCAGTGAGACCCTCGGTGCCCCGGTGGCGATGCTGATCTGGAATCGCGACTGGGAGAACTGGAAAGACGTCATGGCGGCCGAGGGGACCCCGGGCGAGGCGCGCCGGCGGCGCCTGACACGCCCCCGTCCGGGCCACGCGGATCTCACCGGCGTCCTCAAGTACGCCCGCGACGACGCCCGCGACATCCTCGAGCGGGCGAGCGCGCGTGAGACCGCGGCCCGGGTGGCGGCAGGAGCGCTGGCCCGGCGGCTGCTGGAGGAGCTGGGGATCCAGGTCGGGAGCCACGTCGCCTCCCTGGGTGGCGTCGTCTCCACGCCGCCCCGGAGCTTCCCGGTCCCGCTCAACCCGGCGAGCGATGCCTCGCGGGTGCGGATGCTCGATGCGGCGGCCGAGGCCGAAGCGGTGGCCCGGATCGACCAGGCCAAGAAGGACGGCGATACCCTCGGGGGCGAGGTGGAGGTCGTGGTCCACGGCCTGATGCCGGGACTCGGCAGCCACGTGCACTGGGATCGGAAGCTCGACGGGCGGCTGGCCGGGATGCTGATGTCCATCCCCGCGGTGAAAGGGGTCGAGATCGGCCTCGGCTTCACCGCCGCGCGCCGCCCCGGTTCCGAGGTCCACGACCCGATCGTGGCGGCGCCGACCGATCCTGCCGCGGGGGGCTATCGCCGGCTCTCGAATCATGCCGGCGGGCTCGAAGGGGGGATGACCACCGGTGAACCCCTGGTCGTGCGG
>JANLXK010000500.1:0-1453 GCA_031365045.1 Gemmatimonadota bacterium
GCGCACCTTCCGCGCACCCTTCACCTCGATGTCGAGCACCGCGTGCTTCCCCTCGCCGAAGATCCGCTCCACTTCGCTCCGGAGCGTCCCGTACAGGTTCCCGGCGTACTCGGCCCACTCGAGGAACTCTCCCGCTGCCACCCGCCGCTCGAACTCGAGCCGGGTCAGGAAGTAGTAGGCCTTCCCATGTTCCTCACCCGGGCGCGGCGCCCGCGTCGTGGCCGAGACCGAATAGGCGGTGTCGGGTCGGGCCGCGAGGAGCGACTTGGCGAGCGTCGTCTTGCCTCCGCCGGAAGGCGCCGAGAGCACGAGGAGGAAGTTCGTCACTCGAGGTTCTCGACCTGCTCGCGGACCTTTTCGAGCTCCCCCTTCATCGCGACCACCTGGGCCACGATCCCGGCATCGTTCGCCTTGGAGCCCATCGTGTTCACCTCGCGTCCCAATTCCTGCCCCAGGAACCCGAGCTGCTTCCCCACCGGTGCCGTCGCGGCCAGCGCCTGCCGGCAGGCCGCGAGATGGGTGCGGAACCGGACCAGCTCCTCGGTGATGTCGAGTTTCTCGGCGAGGAACGCGAGTTCCTGCGCCAGCCGCTGCTCGTCCACCGTGCGTCCGTCAAGGAGCTCGCCCACCGCGGCCCGGAGCCGGTCCCGTTCGCGGACCACACGGATCGGCGCCAGGCGCTCGATCTCGGTCACCGCCTGCTCCAGCAACCCGAACCGGTGCTCCAACTCGGCCGCGAGCGCGCCACCTTCCCGCTGGCGCATCGTCTGGCACTCGGCCACCGCCTTGGTCACGATCGGCTCGAACTCGGCCCAGGTCACCGCCGTCGGTGCCGCTTCGGCGATCGCGTCGGTCAACACTCCCGACTGCCGCGCCACCAGTTCGAGCGAGACCTGACCGGTGAGGCCGAGCTCATCGCGCAGCTCCCGGAGCCGCTCGGAGACCTCACGCGCCCGATCGAGGTCGACCGTGAGGGTCGCACCCTTCTGGGTCCACTCGGCCCACCGGACACTCACCGAGATATGCCCGCGGTCGAACTCCTTGCGGAGCGCCTCGCGCAGGTCACCCTCGATCGCCGCCAACTCGCCGGGCAGCTTGAGCGCCGGATTGAAATGGCGGTGGTTGACGGTCTTCAACTCGACCCGCAACCGGCCGCCACTCACCGCCCCTTCGGCAGTGCCGAAACCTGTCATCGAGCGCGGCATGTCAGTGCCTAGTGCCTAGGGCCTAGTGCCTAGCCTGATGCCGGATGGCATCGACGCGGGGTCGCCCGTTTCACGTAATTCCTGAGCCGCTAAGTATAACTGGGAGTATCACTTATCGGGAGGGCGGGACCTATCGGTGGGGCTCCGGCTGAGGGACCTCCGGAAGGCACGGATCATCCGTCCGATCTCTGAGACCTCCGTGAGCAATCCATCGAGTTCCGGACCGTCCAAGTATCCGCGGCGACGGG